>NZ_JBYTCJ010000031.1:0-65443 GCF_058790155.1 Neobacillus sp. FW104-15D2 | reverse complement strand
GCTTGATTTCCTTTTGTTTTAATTCCCTTAATTGTTCATAAAACTTAGTCCTAGAATCTTTTGCAATTTTGATACCTGATTTAAAGTTAATAATAGCACTGTCTAGACTTTGTGGAGGTAAAAACTCCTTTATTTTCAACAGATGATTATAATGTTCAGAACCTTCAGATACGCTTGTTCCACAAATACATATCCCTCGGTCTATTAAATCATCAATAAATGAAGAAGATCTTATTCCTGGTATTCCGAAACCTTCTTCTTGTTTCTCATTGATTATTCTCTCTGATTCATTAACTGCAGAATAACTAAAAGCAAGATAACCATTTTTACTTACAAATTCAAATATGGTTTTCGTTAATTTTTTTATTTCAGTTTTTACCTCATTTAATTCCTCATCTTTTTTTTCTTTTTCTTCTTGTAATTTTTGGGTTTCTTCTATAGATTTTAGCGTATTTTCTGTGTCTTTAATTTGTTTAGTTGTTAGGTTTAAATTCGTTACAAGTTCTTCTTTTTGATTTTCTAACCCTGCTTTTTTATTTTCTAATGTCTCTATCTCTTCTATTAAATGAACCATTTCTGAATCTCCAAAGTTTTTAAGTTCACTTCTGAATCTCGTACTGGCATCTCCTGTATGCTTTATAGCCCTTTCTAATATTTCAAGGCCCATTATACTTTTTATTGCTTTTTTAATTTCACCATTACTATTATCTTTTGATAGATTATCAATTCTTTCACCATCAAAAAAGAAGTAAGTTCTTAAGTTTTCTGGCATAATTCGATTAATTTCATCCGTAGGGTTCGATATCGTTATAGAATTACCATCCCTTTTAAATTCAAGAAATACTTTAGGTTCTTGATAATAAACTTGATCATCAATCTTTTTTGCTGTTATTTTACGTTTTAGTGAATAAATTTTGTCTTGTTCGCTAAATCTTATTGTTACTGAACATTCAGTTTCTTGATGGTTAGCAGCCTCTTTTATTGCTTGTTCATTAATTATGTAATTTGAATTCGGTAGGTCTGTCTTACCATAAAAGCACCAGGCAAAAGCATTCAAAAGAGCAGTTTTTCCCGCCCCGTTTTCGCCATGAATAACGGTAACATTCCTATTCGAATTTTTTGAAAATTGGATAGTTTGTTCGCGAAAGTACTGCCTGAAATTTTTGAGCTTTATTTCCTCTAATAACATACTAACCTTTCACCCGCTCTTTCACGATGTCCATAATTGTTCCAACAATATTTGTCCCTTGGAGGTTCTTTCGATGTAATATCTCTTTTTCAGCTTCTAATATTTCTTTTAAAATGAAAGCAAACTCTTCTGGCAAGTTAGCTAAGATTGTTTGAACTTGTTCCTGCTCTATGGTCATTGTTCTTTCTCCTTTTTATATATCTAACAGATGATAGGCTTGTTTTAATAGTACCAATTTCTCATGTGCTACAGGCCCATTTTTGGCTAAATCGGCAAATTCTGAAAATCTTGCTAGTTCTCTTTTCATCATTTTTCTTTCTATGTTGAATACATCTGAATCTATTAGATCCATTTCATCCAATTTTCTTGGAACAACAATAAAATCATGAATATATGAAAACTGTTTATTTTTGTGTTTTCTTAATACCCTTCCTCTTCTTTGAATAAATTCTCTAGGATTTGTACTACTTGCTAATATATATGCAGTTTGTGTTGCTGGAACATCTACACCCTCATCCAAACATTTAATAGCAACTAAGGCTTGTAAATTCCCACTCTCGAACCTACTTAAAAGTTCCTGTCTCTGTTGCTTATCTTCTCTCGAGGTAAAGGTATGTACTCTCATATCTAATTCATTTCCAAGAATTTTTACTGCAGCATCAATTTGTCTATCTCCATCTGTTTTACTATCCCCACAGTAAATAATATTGAATTTCGAATCAGACCTATCTTTCATAAGTTCTTTTAATTTTACTAATTTATTTCTTGCTCTACTAATAATTCTTGCCCGTTCTATTAATAAGGATTGTAAAGACTCATTTTCATCAATTGATTCAGTCAAAAAGGACATTTTTGCTATCTTCCTTGTTACTGTATGGTAATATTCACTTTCATCTTCATCTAAATATACTAAATGAGGATAGTAATAATATTCCGTTAAAAATCCCCCTATCGCTTTATCCAAACCAAATTGGAAAACAATTGAGTTACCGAAATATTTAATTAGCTCTTCAGTACCTTCTTCATCATGCCATCTATTTGGAGTCGCAGATAGAGCTAACCTATATGGAAATTCTTCCACTAAACTTTTTCTATTTTTATTTGCTCCGAGATGGTGGGCTTCATCAGCAATAAAAAGAACTTCTCCATTTAAGCTTCTTAATAAACTTTGCATTGTACTAGATGAAAAAGTAGCGACTGTACTAATTAAACAAAAGTGATCTGTAAACCCAGAATTATAAGCGCTAATCTCATTGAAAAGATCGTCTTCCCAGAGCTTACGTGATTGGTAAGCTACAATGGGAACCATATTAAATTTTCTTAAATCCCCAACCCATTGATCTACAAGATGTGTATAAGGACATACAATAATAACTGCTAGCCGGTTTGTTACTTCTCCAAGTTTTACAGCAGCACTTATTGCTGTAATTGTTTTACCTGTACCTGTTGCCATCTCAAGTAGCCCCTGACAATCATTTCTGAACCAATTTCTAATTGCTTCTATTTGATAATCTCTTAGCTTGATATATGTAGGAATCTGAGGAGAAAACGACAATTTCTTACCCTCTTTCAAAAATACTTCATATTTATTATATTATATCTTTTTGATATAAGAATTTTCTAGAATTTTTTTACATATGACAAATTGTATTATTAAGTGTAACATCTAGAAAATACTAAAATTCACACTCTCTTCGTGTAAAGTCTAAGTTAGAATGTAACTGTTTTACATGTAGAACATGTTTCAATTATACCCATCTTACCACCTTTGAACGAGGGAAAATAGAAGCACTTTATTGCACTGTTTCTCTACCGGAGCCATTGCGAAGGAACTTGGCAGACACTATACCACTATTGCACGCGGTACTCTAGAATTGACCAAGATCTGTGTTACCAAACTCACTTTCATAATTAATTATTCAAAAAAATTATCACCTAACGAGTAGTATGAGGCCAAAAAAAAGGAACTCGTTAGAGTCCTAATTGTTTTTGTACCTTAGATTTTTCTTTATCATAACTTGCTTGTGTTTTATCAGTCTCTTTAGTGAGGTTGTCCATAGTATCTTGATTTGCCATTCCCATTAAAGCAAATACCCCTGAAGTATTCATTACATGAATTATCTTCTTCATATACTTATATGTTTTAAGGTCAGCATTAGCTTTAGCAAAAGAAGCTTTTTTGTATGCTTTCATATCATCATACTGGAAACCTTTTTTAGTTTTGATTCCGTTAATAATTTCTTGATCCTTCTTAACAAGCATATTAATGTCAGATTCCTCTATCTGCATTAAGTCTTGTGGAATACTGTTTCTTTGCTTCCCTATATCTTTACCTTCTTGTTCTAAGAACTTAACTGCTTCTACTTTATTATCATGGACAGCTTTCTCATGGTATTTGAATCCACCAAAACCTGCCCCTGCAAGTACAATAATACTCACAACAGTAAGAATAATTTTCTTCATTTCTTTTTCCTTCTTCCTTATGATATCTCGCAGATATCTTAGTTCAACCCATCAAGCCTTTATTTAGGTAAATTGACTTCAAAGCTGATTTTAAGATTTGTAAGATAATATACATACTTCTTGACTAATCAATCTAATTCGATCTAATTGAAAACATTGGTTGGATTATAGTAATAGTATATGAAAACAACCATTTTCTCTTTGATACTTAACAAACAAATATAGAAGTTTTGAACTCCTAAGCACAAAGAATGTCTTTTTAAATTCTCTTTTGCAATTTATCTTTTCTAGTTAATTTAGACTCTATTAAATAACAGTAATAATTGTAACATAATTGTATTCTTTATTTAGCCAAAATATTGGGCTATTTTACTGGTTTTAGAGTCAAATAATATTATAATTGGAAAGCTTTAATAATAGATGACATTTTCACAATACCTGATTCGGTTAATACAAAACTATTACACATACTTTACTAAATTTTTAGGTTCCTCTGTTCATTCCACTCCTGTTCATACTTGTATGACAAAAACATACGAAAGGGAAGAAAAATTATTTTTTTGAGACGACTTAAAATTTTCACCATATATTAATATATAAAAAAGAGAGCAGCCATAATCGGCTCACTCTCCCTTACTTAATAAATAAATGTGGATATGCTTGTTTATATAAATCAATAAGCGCTTTTTTCGCAGCTTTTCTTTTGTTATGAAAGTCAATTCCGATAGCAGTAAAATCTTTAAATGGCGGTCCATCCTGGCATATATTTGCTGTAACTTGATATTTATTATGAAATTGGATGATTTCTATCTCTATTTCATCCCCATATTCGTTTACAATCTGAGAAGCTTCCCATAAGATACATTCATTAGGTTTCATCTTTCACCTGCTTACTTATCTTTTGTAATCTCCACATCAATAATTTCTCTAATATCATCTAAATCAAGTGATTCTAAAATTCTTTTTATATGCCCTAAATTTATATTTTTTCTTTTATTGTTAGCTAAATCACTCAATGCCGAGTGCCTAATATCTGATAGACGGGAGAGCTCTCTTAATGAGATGTTTCTTTTCTTTAATAATCTCTTAATTTGGATTTTCACTTCTATTCCCATCGTTTTCTTTACACCCAATTTCTATGGCTTATAAAGAAAAACTATCATAATGAAAATCTTTAAGTGGTACGCCTTTGCGTACCATTAAAAGATTTAAATAAGAATAAAAGAATTTTTATACTCAATATTAAAGATCGTCTATGCAAAAAAACTTAACTAATAAATTCTCGCTATTAGAAAAGGCTATCCCCAGGTACTTGAATCCCTTTGGAGATAGCCTTTTCTATTATTTATTATTTATCGTTTTGGTAGAAGAATGTTGCTGTTAAGCTGCCATCAGCGTTTTCTTTAATGTCTTTTACATTAATTCCAGATAAGCCTGTTGCGCTGTATCCTTTGTAGAAGTAGTAAGATCCGGAGTAAACATTGGTACCATTAGATTTCAGCACATCTCCAGTTTTGAAGAAGTCACCCGCGTCCCCGCGGTTTAATCCTTTTTCCAGATCAAAGTTGCCATCTTTTTGAACCACAGATAAGCCGTAGTGCGACACTCCATTTTCAGGAGAACTTACATTATAGATTTTCTTTCCATAGCTTTCTACACTGTTTACATCATTGTAGCCTTGCTGATAATGACTTATCGTGTTCTCATCTGCATGCCACACGACTAATCCATGGGAATCTTTACCCTGGCGATTTAAGCCTTGGTTAAATCCAACTTGCTGCACGTTTTCAAATAGGTAATACTCCGTTCCATTTGAACCCAGTACTTCCATTTTTACAAAGCCATTATTAGCATCTGCCTTATTAACTGGAGGAAGGGTAATAGTTTTGGCTCCATCTTCTGGTTTAACATTAATTGGACTTGCCCATCCAAGGAACATCTTGGAGAATGGGTCAAAGGCTGTTGGTGAGTTGCCCATATATGCATTTCCATTTGGATAGCTCATCCATGAACCGCCTGCCATGATCGTGTAGTTTCCATCTCCTTGAGAGGTATAATCTACATCATAAAGGTCAGGAAGACCTAAGGCATGACCGAATTCATGAGAGAATACACCGGCTTGGGTTGGATAAGGACCTGTTTTATAAGCATCGCTGTAACCTTTACCATTAAATCCTGCAACGTTTCCGCCGATTTCAGGTTCAATGGTGTAAGTTCCAATTTCTACACCATCTTTTTTCCATTTATCCTTGTTGGTTTCCATAAACTGGTCGACATTCTGAAGTGTACCATCATGATAATACTTTCCATAATAAAGGGCACTTTGAATATCCCATTTATGAGACCAAATTTGTTGAGGGTCTCCGCTCCATTCTGCTCCAGTTCCAGCATGTACGATGAAAACATTTGGTACAACGCCGTCAACTGCATATTTAGAAAAATCCACTTGTGCATCAGCAGCAGCAATCGTATCTGCCACTAGATCTCCAACATGAGCATAACCATTAGTATTATCAAGATCACCTAGATTCTGACCTAAATAATAATTCGCCTCATGAGGAAGTGTCACCCATTCTTTAGGATGGTCATTTGTAGTTAGAGTGACTTTACCATAGCTGCTTTCTTGGTATGCATTTTGCATGGTTTTATCTTTTGGAACAGTTGGCACGTCATATTTGCTGAACTCAGGAAGTTCATATGGATTATATGTATTCCCAAAAATAAGATCATCAAAGTATTTGGCTGGAACCTGCTCAGCAGGAGCACCTTTAGGCTGTTCATCCTTGAATTTAACCAGTAAAACTAACATTGGAATATTACTTTGTGTTGGTGAATAAGTGACATGATTGTTACCTGGAGCATTAAATTTTTTCCCATTTGGTAAGGTTGCCAATTTTTTTGCCTGTTTTGTAAGATCTACGCCGTTCGCTTTTGCAAATTCTTCAAACTCAGGAGATGGTGCGACCTGTTCTGGAGTAACTAATGAAAATTTAGGCGATTTTACGGCCGCTTTTCCAACTCCTTCAGGTGCTAATCCTGCAGCTGTTCCTCCTAAAAGTGCTAATGATAAAGCAGTTGTCGATAATACTTTCCACATACAAAGACCCCTTCTTTTTTCGAAGTTTTAACAAAGATTAGGAAAAAACCAGACTAATAAACTACTTTGTAAATTTGCGGGAATTTCCTAGTACGATGTTCCTATTGAGTATAGTAACACCTGTTATCTGATATATCAATATATTCAGAAAATATTTTATTTCTATTTACTAGATATTTTTATAGATGAAACTTAATTAATATTTTATAAGGAGATTGTCTTTGATTAATATACAAAAAAGCTTGTTTACCTTGTTGGTAACAAGCTTTAAAGGTCTATTTAGTGTTAAAGCTTAATGATCGATTTTTCTATTGAAGATATGATTCTTTCAATTGTAAAACCATATTCTTCAATTAAAAGGTTCCCTGGCCCAGAATCTCCGTAGGTCCTTACACTTATAGCTTTACCTTGTTGTCCTGTGAATCTTTCCCAACCCATCGGTAATCCCATTTCAATAGAAACTCGTGTTTTAATTTCCGGAGGTAAAACGTAATCTTGATATCTTTTCGATTGTTTCTCAAACAACTCCCATGAAGGTATGCTTACGACACGGGAAGGTATTTCTTTTTCCGCTAATGCTTTTTGTGTCTCCAATGCTAAACTAACTTCTGATCCAGTGGCAATCAGTAATACCTGAGGTTTTTCACCATTAGGAGGATCTGATACAATATAAGCCCCTTTTGATACTCCCTCTCTCGCCTTTTCAAATGAGAGCAATGGCAGGTTTTGCCGAGATAAGATTAATGCTATCGGTCCCTCTTTATTTTCCATAGCATAACGGTAAGCTTCAATGGTCTCGCATGCATCTGCTGGCCGGATGACTGTTAAGCCCGGAATGGCACGAAGGCTTGCAAGGTGTTCAACGGGCTGGTGGGTTGGGCCGTCTTCCCCTACTGCAATGCTATCGTGTGTGAAGACATAGATTACAGGCAGCTTCATCATGGCTGCCAGTCGGAAGGTTGGGCGCAGGTAATCAGAGAAGACAAAGAAAGTAGCGCCAAATGGGTGTATTCCTCCATGCAAGGAAAGACCATTTAAGATGGCTCCCATTGCATGTTCCCTTATTCCAAACCAGACATTTCTTCCGGCATAGTTCTCCTTACTGAATCTTTCCATTCCTTTTAGGTTTGTCTTATTGGAGGAAGCGAGATCTGCCGATCCGCCAAAGAGTGTTGGCAGATTTTTCGCAATGGCGTTTAAGGCTGCTCCGGATGCTTCCCTTGTTGCGATGTCAGGGTCGCCTGGTTTATATACTGGAAGGTCTGCGTCCCATCCTTCTGGGAGTTCTCCCTGAATCGAGGCTTCCAGTTGTTTCGCCAGTTCCGGATATACTTCTTTATAAGAAGAGAATAAATCGATCCATTCCGCTTCCCTTTGCTCTCCTATTTCACGAGAAGTTTGAAAGTGATTGACCACTTCCTCTGGTACCTCAAAAGGCTCACAGTTCCAACCGTAACTCTTTTTCGCTAATTGAGCTTCTTCTTTTCCAAGTGGTGCGCCATGTGCAGCATTGGTTCCGCCTTTATTCGGACTGCCGTATCCGATTACGGTTTTGATTTCAATTAAAGAAGGACGAAGAGATTCCTGTTTTGCCAGATGGATGGCTTCTCCGATACTTGTAATATCGTTACCATCGTCCACACGGAGATAATGCCATCTCTGTGCTTCAAAACGTTTGCCGATATCTTCTGTGAACGAATGTCTCAGTTCTCCATCGAGGCAGATATCGTTTGAATCATATAAGACGATTAGTTTGCCAAGAGCCAAATGTCCGGCCAAAGATGTAGCTTCATATGTGATTCCTTCCATTAAATCTCCGTCTCCGCAAATGACATACGTATTGTGATCGATGACTGGATAACCTTCGAGGTTATAGACGGCTGCCATATGTGCTTCCGCCATTGCCATTCCTACTGCCATCGCGAATCCTTGACCAAGAGGTCCGGTTGTTGCTTCAATTCCTGGTGTCCCGACCTCCGGGTGGCCATGTGCCTTGCTGCCTAATTGACGGTAATTTTTCAGGTCGTCCATTGAAATATCATAGCCGGTGAGATGCAGAATACTGTATAAGAGCGGTGAACCATGCCCTGCAGACAACACAAAACGATCCCGGTTAAACCATTTTGGATTGGAGGGATTGTGTTTTATATGCTTCATATATAATTCATAGGCCATCGGTGCAGCTCCCATCGGCATGCCGGGATGGCCGGAGTTCGCCTGTTCAACAATATCAATTGAGAGTGCCCGAAGTGCATTGATCGCTAATTGTTCCAAAGGTTTTACTGACATATGTACCTCTCCCTTTATTTTTCAATATAAAAACAAGGTTTATGAAACTCCATAAACCTTGTTTCTTCTATATATAAAACTCCCTATTTATGCGTTCTTCTTTTTAAGGCTGGCTAATAGCATGATGATAATGATGACGACTGGAAGCAGGTAGGCAATGACCGTACTCCACTGGACCACGTTACCGAGGATAATTCCGGCTACACCGAAGTCTGCGTCACCAAATGTTGTTCCTTCAAATCCGATGGAACCGAGGACTGGAAGCAGAAGTGCTGGCAGGAAGCTGATCAATAAACCGTTAGCGACTGATCCCCAGATAGCACCCTTTCTTCCGCCCGTAGCATTTCCATAAACACCGGCCGCTGCACCAGTGAAGAAATGTGGTACGAGACCAGGGACAATCACACTCAGGCCGAAAAGAGGCAGGAGGAACATACTGATAAGTCCTGCGATAAAGCTAAAGATAAATCCAATAATGACGGCATTTGGTGCAAAAGGAAATACAGCTGGACAATCAAGAGCTGGAAGAGCGTTCGGTACTATGCGGTCCGCAACCCCTTTAAACGCTGGAACGATTTCTGCAATCAGCATCCGCACACCGGCTAATACGATGTAAACCCCGGCAGCAAACGTAATCGCCTGTGTGATGGAGAAGATGATAAAGTTGGAGCCACCGCTTAATTTTGACTCAATGAAATCCTGGCCTGAAGCAAAGGCGGCAATGAAGAACATAATGGCCATCGTTAGTGATATGGAAACAGAAGTATCTCTCAGGAAGCCTAGTGATTTAGGAACCTTGATATCTTCAGTGGATTTGGATTTATTGCCAACCCATTTTCCAATCGTTCCGGATACAAAATAACCGATGGTCCCAAAGTGGCCTAATGCGAAATCATTGGAACCAGTAATTTTTCTTGTATAAGGCTGAAGCAGAGCTGGCATAAGAACCATTAAAATTCCAAGAGTCAGGGAACCGGTTACTACCAATGAAACCCCTTTGATTCCGCCGGTTGAAAGGATTACGCCGATCATACAGGCCATATATAAAGTATGATGTCCTGTCAGGAAGATGTATTTAAACTTGGTGAAACGGGCTAATAGGATGTTCACAACCATACCGAATAACATAATAAGGGCAGTTTCTTTTGCAAATGTCTTCTGAGCGAGAGCCACAATCGCCTCGTTGTTCGGAATGACTCCTTTGATATGGAAGCCGTGCTCGAACATTTTTCCAAAGATATCAAGTGAACCGACCAAAACTCCGGCACCTGCACCGAGGATGATAAATCCCATCACGGTTTTTAATGTCCCAGAAATGGTATCGGCCACATTTTTTTTCTGCAAAATTAATCCTAATAAAGCAAAGATTCCAATCAGAATGGCGGGTGTACCTAAAATATCTTTCATGATGACATTTAACATGATATCCCTCCGCTTTACTTGAAGATTAGTTGTTTACGATATTCTTTTGTATCGCTTCCTTAATCTCCGGCAGACTGAACAGATTTTTCAAGGAAATGATTTTTCTGACTCCGTCGTCGAGCTGCTCCATGATCTCGGGAGAGCCAATATAGTAATCTGCTTTTTCCGCCTTGCCTGTAGTTAAATCCGTGTGGGAAACCTCTGCCTCAATCCCCAATTCCTTCAGCACTTTCTTGACATTCAGTTCAATCATGAAGCTGCTGCCTAATCCCACTCCGCAAACGACTAATATTTTCATAGTTCCCTACTCCTTTGTTAATTTGAGTACTGATTGATCACCTGCAATACCTGCAGAGGAGAAGCTGCCTCCATTATCGACAGGATCGCCTTTTCATTTGACAGCAGCCCGGCTAGCTGTGATAGCGCTTCCAAGTGTGTCTCTGAATCTGCCGCAGCCAGGACAAAAATGAGATTCACATCATGCCTGGATTCCTGTGAAAAAGCCACACTTTCCTTCAAGCAAAGCAGGCTCATTCCGAGTTCCTTCACCCCTTGCTCCGGTCTCGCATGAGCGAGGGCAATCCTGGGAGCCAGGACGATGTAGGGCCCATAATCTTGAACATTTTCAATCATGGCTGTTACATACTCGGGCTGAATACTGCCCTTCTTTACTAAAGGCATGGCAGCTGTTTGAATCGCTTCCTTCCAGTCTTGTACCTCTTGCCTGATTTGAATGGTCTCCTTCGTTAACAATTGGTTCAGCATTTTACATGCTCCTTCGTTATCTGGTTATCTGAGAGAATATGTTTTTTACCGAAGAACAGATGGGAACATTGGCTTGTATGACTGCAAAAGAACATGCTTTTTCCACCCCCATCTTTCATTAAAGAACCACCATATTATTCTTTTTCGTGTAGATATTATATTTGGGAAAATTTATGTTTAGTCCAAGTGGTCAGAATATTTTTATTTAATGGCGCTTTTAAACCATTTAATTAAGCGATGGTATATAATGGTTATATATGGGTTTTGGCAAAATAGCTCATTAGGTAGTTGGCGTTCAATAACTGCAGCTGATATTAGTGATGTACCATTTAAATAATTAGGAGTGTGATTGCTAAGTGAGTAATGGAGCTTTTATTGCTATTTTTACAAGTTTTATGGGTGCGTTTGTTTGTATAATGGCAGCTATTAAAATAAGAAAAGACAAAAAGAATCATCCTAAATAGACCTGAACAAACCGCCATTTTAAATATTTAAAAGTGTTATAATTTGATTTTTGACACCCTGAAATAAGCATTTATTCCACTCGTTTATCCAATGATAAATCCTTCCCTATTTCAAGCCAATGAACCAATAAAGATAGTTTTAAAGATTTTTGGCCAGCAACCCCTTGAAACCGGTCCATCCAAGCCTTCAAACGATGGTGAAAGTTATTGATTTCATTTTTATTAACCGATCATATAAAGAGTGATAGTGGCAACTTGATAAGGTTAATGATGGAACCATCAAAATTGGAATTACTTCTCTTCTAGAGGAGAAGATGATGTAAGAGAACCAATTAAGGTTCTCTTTTTTCATCCCAGATTCACAAACTCCCCGAACTCTTTTTTAAATCCAAGCTTTACGGTTCCAATCGGGCCGTTCCTTTGTTTCGCAATAATGATTTCAATGATGTCCTTCTGCTCAGAATCCTTTTGGTAATAATCCTCTCTGTAAAGGAAAGCAATGACATCGGCGTCCTGTTCGATTTGTCCGCTTTCGCGTAAATCGGATAAAAGCGGTCGTTTGTCCTGGCGGCTCTCGACTCCCCTGCTCAGCTGGGAAAGGGCCAGAACCACCACATTCATTTCCCTTGCCAAATGCTTGAGTCCTCGGCTGATCTGACTGATTTCCGCCTGGCGGTTGTTTTGGTATTTTGCCTCCGCCGAAATGAGCTGGAGATAATCAATCATGACGATGATCCTCTTGCTGTCACCGTACTCTCGTCTGGCCTTTCTGACCTTTGACCAGATATAGTTGATGTCCATGCTGGCCCTATCGAAGATATGCAGCTTCATATTGGAGATCCTCGCCATGGCGGTCGTCAGCTTGGACCAGTCTTCTTTTTCAAACGTCTGTCTTGGTGTTCTCATTTTGATGGTGTCGATTTCACCAATCGTGCTTGCTGCTCTTTTTAAAAGCTGCTTTACCGGCATTTCCAGCGAGAAAAAGAGGCAGATATCTTCTTCTGCAGCATGAAGGGCTATGTTGAGTGCAAAGGCGGTTTTTCCCATGCTCGGGCGTGCTCCGACTACAACGAAATCAGAATTTTGGAAGCCACCAGTCAGCTTATCCAATTCACCAAATCCCGTTGTAATCCCAATCAGCTCTTCGCTGTCTTTTTCAAAGTCCTGGTATAGCTGGAGGAGAGTTGGCTTGATATCCCCCATTTGGTCTTCGGTGCTGTGTTCCTCGATCTCCATTAACCCCTGAATTCCGTCGCGTAAGGTTTGTCCAATTTCATTTGTTTTGGCCGTTGCGATAATTCGGTTGGCGGTTTCCACCGCTTTTCTTTTTTGCGCATATTCTCTAACCACGTCCTGGTAATAGTGAAAATTGGCCGTTGTCGGAACACTTCCCGCGAGGGCCGTTATGTATGCCACCCCGCCAATGGCGGCGAGGTGATCGGGATTCAAATGTTCCACTACGGAAATAACGTCAACAGGTTTTCCCTTTACATCAAGGTCCTTTATCGCAGTGAGAAGCACCTGCAGTTTCCTTGAGTAAAGCTGCTGGGGCAGGATCGAGCACTCCTTAATCAGCTCTTCCTCTAAAAATAATGCCCCAACAAGTGCTTCTTCCGCCTCGATATTGTATAAGACAGGCTCAAGCATCCTCTTATCCCCTTTTAATTCCGAGTATTTCTCTCATTTTCGCAAGCTCACGCTGAACCGTTTCCTCTTTCGCTGGAACCAAATTGTTATAAAGGATTTTCAGGGTTTCCGCTACATTAGGGATATCCCTTGAAGCAGCCGGCTTTTTACGGACCAGATCGGAAAGCTTGGGAGGATACGGCGATTCCAATGTGAACTGGACCAGATTCTGTCTGGCTTCCTCAAAAGGAACCGGCTTTAAGGCCTGATGCCAGGCATCGAGTTTCGTTTGATCATAAGAAAACTGTTCGTAATATTCGGCGATAAGGTTCATGAGTTCAAAGGATTCTTTCTTAGTCATCGAGATTGAAATCCTCCTTTCGTAATTTCCTGCTCACCGTCTTTTGATTCAGGTAGGATTCAAATTTTGTTCCAAACAGGGTTGCTGGCCTCAGGTATTTGCTCCACTCCGGATCGGTCCACTCTGCAGACTTAATGTCGATGACCTTTTTAAAATCTTCGAGTGTAAAGCCTTCATTCCATCTTTCGCTAATCAGCTGCTGGTTCTTTTTCGTACCGGGCTTGAACTTGGAATCGGTTTTTAGGTTCAGGTAGTCAATGATTTCACTGAAAGGGATACTATCTATCTTTTTTGTAGTTTCTGTAGTAATCTCTGGTATTGCTTTATTCAGGTCTGTGTCCAGCTGTGGTTGAACTGCCTCTTCAAAAAGGTCAAGTTGATCAATGGAAGGTTCATTAGATGAAGTGGGGATGGACTCCTTCTCCAGCTCTTCCATCAGGCTATAGTCAATGGTGTACCATTTCGTTTTGTCCATTTTGAACCGATTGTAATTGGCTGAAATGAGATATCCCTGTTTTTCAAGTGACCGGATTGTCCGTTTGATTGTGCTGTCGGACAAGAACGGCAATTGAAGCTGCCATTCCTTGTATGTATTGTAAATCCATGTGCGGCCATCGATATGATGATTGCTTTTACCAAGCCAATAGTGAACCTGCTGCAAAATAACCGCCTCGTTGATTCCAATTTTTTTTGCAAGTGAAGGCAGTATTATTACCGGACTTTCATGAAAAAGAAAATTTCCCATCTGAATCTCTCCTATTATTTTCGATAAGGAGGAGCTGTCCATCGAACGTCTCATTCCTTTCACCCTTTATATAAGAAAAAAGAAGCCAAAAGGTCAGGGTGAAATTAACTTTTCCGATTAAAAGAGAAAATAGAAGGAGTTAATGTGTCCATTCGATGAACAAGGCAAAAATTGGCCAAAAAAAAAGAGCGACAAGTCGCCCTTTACAGTTTTTCTCAAACTTTATTATTTCAATTCCGTTGCTTCCTTTTTTGTTACTGAAACATAAGCTTTCTGAGTGATAAGGCTGACAATAACTGTTGCCACAATGTTTAAGATGAGCGCGATAATTCCCACATTCAGCTCTTTTACCATCTGAGGCAAAAATGGGAACAATGTTCCGACTGTGGAGCTTGTGACTGTGATATATAAAACAGTCAGCTCCCCGACAATAATCCCGACCATCGCCCCTTGCTTGGTGACGAAATTATTCTTCATCAAACTAGTGATTAATGCTGGGAATAATTGAGTTACAAAACTATAGCCCATTAACAGAAGCACAACAATGGTATCTCCGCCATTCAGTGTGAGATAGACTGATAATAAAGAGATAACTGGCACCAGGATTTTCGCCAGCTTCATAATTTGATTGTCAGTAGCACTTTTGGCAAAAGGTTTATACACGTTTCTGGCTAGAAGGGTTGCTGCTGACATTAGCAGCATCGATCCCGGAACTAGGGCTGTTAATAGACCGGCAGCCCCGATAAAGCCGACAACCCATGGGTTAAAGGTTTTAATCGAAAGCTTTAATAGCGAAAGATCCTGATCAGCTCCCTGTAAACCTGGGACTTGTAAAATAGCAGCGAACCCAACGAAAAAGACAAACAATAAAAGCATGGCATATATAGGACTTATTGCGGCATTTTTACGGAATACCTTATCGCTTTTTGCAGAAAAGGCAGAACCAAAGGTATGCGGCCACATATAAAATCCAAGTGACGTTAATAAGACCGTGGAAATAAACCATGACATGCTTAAGCCTTGTTTAGGTATAGTAACAAAATTCGGATTGGCCTTATCGATGGCTTCAAACATCGGCTGAATGCCGCCATAGTAATGGTAAGGCAAATAGATTCCAATGATCAGGACAAGTACGAGGATCATGATATCCTTTAAAACAGCCGTCCATGCTGACCCGTGAATACCGGATATCATCACGTAGATTGTAACGGCAAAGGCCCCAATCCATATTGCTAGAGTTGGCGAAATCGTACCATAAGAGGCCTGAGAAACAATGATCCCTAAGCCCTTGAACTGTAGGATAATATAAGGAACAATGGCAAGAACACCTACAAGCGCAACAATAATTCCAAGTGCCTGGCTATTATATTTGCTTGCAAAAAAATCAGATTGCGACAAAAGATTTTTTTCTTTCGCATATCTCCACACTGCCGGCAATAAAAAATAGGAAATGACATAGGCGAGCATCATATATCCTAGGATGTAAAGGGCAGGTCCGCCTTTTCCATAGGCCCAGGCGCTTCCTCCCAGGAAAGTAAAAGTCGTATAGATTTCACCGGCCATTAATAGGAAAACAAACAATGCACCGAAACCGCGGCCACCAACCGTCCATTGCTCCAAATTCATGTCATGGCCCTTTTTCGCTCTTATCCCCATCGCTACGGCAAGTAAAAGAAAAGCAAAAATGATGACTAATGCAATATTCATTGAGATTCACTCTCCCTATTGGCTGGATCGATTTTATAAACAATCCACATAATAATCGATGTTAGGACAACCCACATAACCATCCAAAAGATGACAAAAGGCAATCCGAAAACATATGGTTTAACTGTATTTACAAATGGAGCACAAATGAGAACACCGATAAACGGTAGAACAGCAAGTAAGTGATGCAGTTTCATTTTCCAATCCCCTTTCATAAGTAAAATATCTTATCTAAAACTCAAAGACCGCCTCGAGGAACATTTTTAAAGCAATTTCAAGGGAATCTTCATCAATCGTGAACTTTGGATGATGGTGGGGATAAGTGATCCCTTTTTCTGCGTTCCCTGCTCCCACGAAAAAGAAGGTGCCCGGAGCTTTTTGCTGGTAGGCAGAAAAATCTTCTCCTCCCATCGTTGGCCTTACCTGAATCACATTTTGTTTCCCTACTACGTTATTGGCAATTTCCTCAATAACATTGGTTACAGATTGGTCATTATCGACCGGCCGGTACCCAAATTCATAATTGAATGTATATGTCGCATGATGGGCCTTCGTAATTCCCTCGATTATTTCTTCCATTCTCTGAGGAAGACTTTCGCGAACACTGCTATTGAGTGTACGGGTTGTTCCCACTATTTCTACTGTATCGGGGATGACATTATGTGTCGAGCCTCCGATAAATTTCGTAACGGATAGGACAACAGGATCGATGGGATCGATATTCCGGGAAACAATCTGCTGTAGGTTGCTTACCACCTGGGTCGCAATCACGATACTGTCAATCGTTTGATGAGGCATAGCTGCATGGCCGCCTTTTCCCTGGATGGTCAGGTAGAAGGTATCCATTGAAGCCATCACAGGTCCATATCCAATACCAATCTTACCAATCTCCAGCGGTGACCAAAGATGCTGGCCAATCACCTGGTCAACTCCATCCATGACACCAGCCTGAACCATTTCTTCAGCTCCGCCTGGCAGCGTTTCTTCCGCATGCTGAAAGAGAAAACGAACTTCACCTTTAATCTTTTCTTTTAACGAGCTAAGAACCTTGGCTGTTCCTAAGAGGACAGCAGTATGGCCATCATGACCACAAGCATGCATCACACCCGGATTTTCCGACACAAAATCAAAGGTGTTCTCTTCCTGGATTGGTAAAGCATCCATGTCTGCACGGATCGCTAGTACCTTTCCTGGCTGATCACCAATTAATCGGGCCATCACACTGGTTCTCGTTGGCCGGGATACCTCCAAGTTTCCAAAGGATATAAGAGTTTGATAGACAAAATCAGAGGTCTTTTCTTCATGAAAGGATACTTCTGGGTTTCGGTGTAAATACCTCCGCCATCTTATCACCTCGTCTTTAACGTCATTTACTAGGTTCTGAACATTGTTAACTGACTCAATAATCATAACCGCGGCCTCCTATCTATTTTGTAATTCGTGAAACACATTTTTCCTTACGGCTAACGCCTCGACAGCATGAAGTAATAGCTGACAGCCGGCTTTAATATCCTCTAGTTTTGTAAACTCCTCAGGACAATGACTCTTTCCCTTTATACTTGGTATAAAAATCATTCCCACATCGGTTACGTCTGTCATGAGCGCAGCATCATGTACGGCGCCGCTATTCATCACTTTATAATCAAATCCATTTTTAACGGCTTCCTGTTCAAGGATCTTTTGCACCCTTGGGGATAGCTGTTTAATCTCGGATTTACCAACTAGTTCAATATGGCATTTAAGCGAGTGAGCCTTACAAACCTCATTTACCTTATGAAAAAGCTCCTTCGTAACAAAGTCGATTCCTTCGAGCTCTACATCTCTTGCATCAACGTAAAACTCTACCTTCTGAGGAATGACATTTGGCAGGTTTGGTTCGCATGTAATTTTTCCTGCTGTTGCCACCGTCGTTGGCAAGTGAAACTCTTTTACTGCCTTTTGAAGATGGGCGATGACAAGGGCTGCTCCCACCAATGGGTCTGAGCGTAAATTCATCGGTGTGGTCCCCGCATGATTGGAACTTCCTTCAAGGGTCACTCGATAGGTTTTCATCCCAGCAATCGCTTGAACAATCCCAATCGATTTATTTTCTGTTTCCAAAACAGCCCCTTGTTCAATATGCAACTCAATCATGGAATCTACTTCATTTTTGCGAAGGACTTCTTTTTCAACATTGTCCATTTCGAACCCAAAGTCCTTCACCACATCATAAATGGATTTCCCATCACTATTTTTGATGGATTTTAATTCAGGTAGAGTATATTTTCCAGTTAGCACCTTACTCCCCAGCATGGTAATCCCAAAATTCGAACCCTCTTCTTCGGAAAAAATAATCAGTTCAACGGGACGGATCAGCGTCGCTTTTTCTTCCTTCAATACTCTAATAATCTCTAACGCAGCTAACACCCCAATTAATCCATCATACTTACCGCCATTTGCAACCGTATCAATATGGGAACCAATTAAGATAGGCTTTTCATTTAGCTCTTCACCACCAAATCGGGCTCTTATATTTCCAAAGCCATCAACCTTGAGCGCTAAATTCAGCTTTTTTATTTCTGATAGCAAATAATCCCTTGCTTGCTGATCCTCGCTGCTAAAAGAAAAACGAGTACATCCTTTTCCCGGGGTTTTGGTATAAGCAACAATTGTTTCCAAATCCTTTATTAATCTCTCTATCTTCATTTCCATTCCTATCACCTCCTAAATTGTCATGAAAATTTAATCCGGTTGTCCACCTCAAGACAAACAATTAGTGATAAAATATTCTAAATACTCAAAACATATGTTATTTACTTCTATTGCAATTATCGTGCCAACTTTTTTCAGGCTGAGAGTATGGGAAACATATAGTTTTCGATTATTTCATCTCTAATTTTTGATGAAAAACATCATCAAAAGTGATGAATTTTATCATCAGCATTTTTTCATTTATCTATTAAGGGGGAAATCAAATGGAAAATAGTCTGCTTGATCCTTATCAAAAGGGATTTGAAGAATTGGAATCTATTTTAAATTTAAGCTATGACGGGATCACTGTTGCTGATGGGAACGGAGTTTTTAAGAATGTAAGTCTCTCCTGGACTGAATTATCCGGAATTCATTCATCTGAGATTATCGGAAAGAGTTCATCCTTCCTGGAGAAAAACGGGGTTTTTGATATATCTGTCACTTCTGAAGTTCTAAAAGCAAAGTCACCAGTCACTCTTACACAGCAGATTGCAGGAAAGAAAAAGGTCTTAGTAACCGGTATCCCGATTTTTGATCAAGTTACAAACCATATTGAGAAAATCATTAATATCACCAAAGACATTACGGAGATGAATACATTAAATACTGCTTCCGTTTTTTTACCAAACGGCCATAAAAATGAGTTACATAAACGGACAAGATTGGATAGGTTCCACAACAGTCAAGCGTTATTAAAAACAAACGAAATGGTCCATCATGTTGCTGATATGCCTGTAACCGTGCTGTTATTGGGAGAAACAGGGGTTGGAAAAGGGTTTATGGCTAAACTCATACATAATAACAGCAAGAGAAAGAACCAGCCTTTTGTCCTCATCAACTGCGGGGCCATTCCGGAAAATCTGCTAGAATCCGAACTATTCGGTTATGAGAAAGGTGCTTTTACAGGAGCAGCGAAGGAAGGAAAAAAAGGGCTTTTTGAGATTGCTGATAACGGGACTATTTTTCTGGATGAAATTGGCGACCTGCCATTAAGCCTGCAGGTAAAGCTTCTTCATGTATTAGATGAAAAAAGAGCCCGGAGAATTGGCGGGTCCTCCTCTTATGAAGTAAAGGCGAGAGTGATTGCAGCCACAAATAAAAATTTAAAGGATTTGGTAGGTAAAGGCCAATTTCGCGAGGACTTATTTTACCGTTTAAATATCGTTCCCATTAAAATCCCCCCTTTGAGAGAGCGAAAGGAAGATATTTTTTTCCTCACTCAAAAATTTCTGGAGAACTTTAATATCAAATATGAAACCAATAAAAACCTTACCGAAGATGCGATGAAACTATTATACGATTATGACTATCCGGGTAATATCAGAGAACTGGAGAACATAATGGAGCGATTGGTCATCATGACTATCGGTGACGTTATTGATCAAACTGCTATCCTGGAAGTTATAGAACCCGCGGATAAAATGAAGGTAATTGAAAGAGAAATTATTCCCCTGAAAGAGGCAGTCGAACAATTGGAAAGAAGTTTACTATTAACTGCTTTTAACAAATACAAGACTACCAGGAAGGTAGCGGAAGCCTTGCAAATTGATCAATCCACTGTTGTAAAGAAAACTAAAAAACTTAATATATCAAACTGAAGTTCTGCATTTCTCTTCATCACGAAGAAGACCGGACAAATCTGCCCGGTCTTTTTGTTTTATTTATATTGTTTGGATGCTTTCTTTAACGCATTTAACCATAAATGAAAAATCATCTTCCGTGATGCTTAATGGCGGGGAAAGCTGTAAAACATTATTATATCCAGCCACTGTATCACCGTTCTTACCAATGAGTAAGCCTTTTTCCCTGCATGCAGTAATTACTTTCGTTAACATTTCTGCTGGAGCAGGTTCTTTTGTCTGTTTGTTATTTACTAACTCAATCCCAAGAAGAAGGCCTTTTCCCCGAACATCTCCCACATTTGGATGCTCCGTTAGCTCCCCTAATTCCTGTAATAACCGTTGACCGAGCTCTTTAGACCGTTCTACTAGTTTTTCATTCTCCATAATTTCAAGGTTTTTTAACGCCAAAGCACATGCCGCTGGATTTCCCCCAAAGGTATTTACATGGCGAAAGCGGTCGTAATCCTCGCTGCCCACATACGCTTCGTAAATTTCTCTTTTAACAGCTGTCGCAGATAATGGAAGGTAGCCACTTGTAATCCCTTTTGCCATTGTGATGATATCCGGCTGAACTCCATAGTTCATAAATCCGAACGGTTTACCAGTACGGCCAAATCCACAGATTACTTCATCACAAATCAAGAGTGCACCATGTTTTTCGCAGATTTCCTTTACTCTTGCCATATAGCCATCCGGAGGCATTAAAATTCCGCCCCCCGTGATAATAGGCTCCATGATAACTCCAGCAATTGTTTCGCTTAATTCCCAGGTCATCACTCGATCGATTTCTTCAGCACTCGCAAGTGTATCGGCGTCACTTGGATTTCGATACGTATCAGGCGGAGCTACATGGAGAAACCCTTGACCTAGTGGTTCATATTTAAATTTTCGCTGAGCCTGCCCGGTTGCGGCCAGAGCCCCCATGGAATTTCCGTGATAGGACCGATAACGGGAGATAAACTTGTAACGGGCTGAACTCCCTTTTTGCTGATGGTATTGGCGGGCTATTTTAAAGGCTGCTTCATTTGCTTCCGAACCGCTGTTAGAGAAGAAAATAACATAATCATCCCCGAGCCATTCGTTTAATTTTTCTGCTAGTTTAATAGCAGGCAAGTGACTTTGTGACAGCGGGTAGTACGGCATTTCCTCCAGCTGCTCATAAGCTGCCTTCGCCAGTTCCTTTCTTCCGTACCCCACGTTAACGCACCAAAGACCGGACATGCCGTCAAGGTAGCGGTTTCCATTGATATCGGTTACCCAAGCACCTTCTGCTTTGGTAATAATTAAATTGGAGGGATTTGCGCCTGACCCCTTCATTGAATGCCAAAGATATTTTTCATCTGTAGCTTGAAAATCCTTTGTTCGAGTTTCCATTCTGATAACTCCCTTCTTTTCTAAAAGTCTATTAATTTAAGCTTTTCACAAGTTCATTTTGATTTTGTTCTTCATAGACAACTTCCCCATCGATCATGGTCCATACCACTTTAATGGATGGAATTGCATCCGTATTTGCGTTAAGGATGGAGCGGTCTAATATAATTAAGTCTGCCTGTTTCCCGACTTCAATGGAGCCTGTTTCATTTTCACTGAAGGAGGCATAAGCCCCGTTTAGGGTTAACATGCGAATTGCATCCAAAAGTCCAATTCGTTCCTCTTCCCCAACAACGACTCCAGATGGTGAAATCCTTGTGATAGCACTATGAATTCCTCTCAAGGGATTGAAATCTGTCACCGGGCAGTCAGAAGCAATGGCAGCCGGCACCCCTGCTTGAATGTAGCTATTCAACGGATACATTTGTTTAGCACGTTCCCCGTAATTTTTTATATATCCATCGCCATACTCAAAGAAGAAAGCTGGATTCGGCGTTGGAATAACGCCTTCATTAACCATCCTTTCAATCAGGTCCTTTTGCGCAATGCCCGCATGTTCGATCCGGTGCCGCGCATCCTCTCGGGGATATAATCGGTTCGCTTTTTCAATGCAGGTCAGCAGCATATCGATAGCAGCATCACCCTGGGCATGAGATGTAATTTGCCAGCCTTTTTGATGAGCTGGAATAAAAAGCTTCTCAATTTCTTCCTGCTGATGATAATGGATGCCATAATTAGTTGGGTCACTGTCATATGGCTCTCTTGTCCAGACGGTTGGACCGCTGCTGCTTCCATCCAAAAATAATTTCACCGGTCCATATTTAAAACGGTCATTACCATCATTTGTTTTGAGATCAGAATCTAGAAAATGTTTAACAACACTCTCAGGATCATTCAGTGCCCCGATCATGGCATAGACTCTCTGTTTTATCACACGGTTCTCGCTATCCTCTTTAAGGGCTTCCACATTCGATATTCCATATCCTGTAGCATCATGGATAGAGGTGATCCCTTTTTGGGCAAAATGCTCGGAAGCAATCGAATGAGCCTGCCTGATTTCTTCACGGGTAAAGCCCGCTATCTGGAACATTTGCATATGGGCGTTCTCAAGCAGCAAGCCATTTGCCTCTCCATCTGCATTTCGCACTATTTTTCCACCTTCGGGATCGGGAGTATTTTTATCGATTGAAGCCATATGAAGGGCATAGCTATTTACAGCTGATATGTGGTTGCAGGCACGAACCACAATAACGGGGTGTTCGACAGAAACCGAATCCAATTCTTCTTTTGTAGGAAAGCGGCCATCGGCGATTGATTGATCATTAAACCCCCAAGCCCGAATCCATTCACCTTTAGGAGTTTCCTTCGCTTTCTCTTTCAGTTTTCCAAGCAAATCTGAAATGGTTTGGACGGATTCGTCCTTACAAGAAACAGATAATTCGTTCGTTCCATACAGGGTAATATGCAAATGGGACTCAATAAAGCCAGGAAGAATTGTTCTTCCGTCCAAATCAATGACCGTACTATTTTCATCCTTCCATTTCAAAATTTCATCCGTGGTTCCAACAGCAGCAATCTTCGTACCCTCAACCACAACAGCATTCACAATTTCATTCTTTGAATTGACCGTAATGACTTCTCCATTAATCAATAAGAATTTTTTCTCCATCAGCCGATACCCCTCCATTTTACGAAATTGTCCATATTAGATTAATTATAGCGATACCATAAAGCGCTTTCAGTAGACAAAGTGTCAATTGTTTTTATAATTTTCTAAACACTTAGACTACACCTTCCCTTAAACACTAAAAAGCGAAACCATTTGGCAGCCTCGCTCTTTTTCTAACTCTTATTAAGGTGCTAAATAATCAAAAGCAGTGATAGCAAATTCAATTGCCTGCCGCTTATGGGATTCCAAAAAGTCTTCGCCCAGTAACTCCGTTAATTTGTGCAGGCGCTGATAAAGTGTTTGACGAACAATAAAAAGATTTGAAGCCGTTTCTTTCTTCGACCCATTACATTTAAAATAAACTTTCAATGTGTCGAGTAATTTTCCATTATTCTCTTTGTCATATTCAATGACAGAACCTATATAATCCTGGATAAAAATTTCTAGATCCCTTTGCTCCCGAAACATAGAAAAAAGCCGATAAATGTATAAATCCTCGTAAAAAGGACTGTCATTCGGAGATCTCTCTTGAATGTATAATGTCTCTTCTGCTGTATGATAGCTGTTATTCGCTTCGCTTAGCTTGTGGACGAACCTGCCAACCGCTAACTGTGACAATGCTTCCGTTGCTTTTTGAATTTGGGTGATACCTGAACTGATTCTAACTTTAACATCCTTATCATTTCGCTTGTTGACCAATATAAAAATAAGATGGTTTTTCCCTATTTTTGTAAAGAGCGAGAAGCCTAGAGACTCGAAAACAGAACGGAAAAGGATTTTCAGATGAGTTCTATCACTTTGGTTATCATGAGGCTGATTCATTTTTAAAAGCAAAACTGCACAGCCATTTGCATTCATATCAGGCTCATAATCCGTAAGATACTGATGTATTTGGTTTTCATTATGTATTCCATCCAGCCATTTTTGAATCCATTCTGCTTCAATGGTTTTTCTTTGTTCCTCAAAATATAATTCTCGTAAAGTATTTTGCGCCAAAGCAGTAGCAGTACGGTCTAATAATAGTTTTTCATACTCAGAGACAGAATCAGCTCCTGAGAAAATAAAAAGATCCGCCCATTTTTGATTTAAGGCCTGAATGGGTCGTTGCGCAATATTTTTGTGGTCATTTATATTCTTTTCTTTTAGCAGGGAAAGAATTTGATTGTGTTCTTTCATGGTTTGCTTTGATAAGAAATTGATTTCCCCTTGCTTCGGTATAAAAATGACGGACATTTTCAAATGGTCATACAGGAACTTTAGGATTTTATTCTGTGGATTAGAAGTTAGCAGGAGCTGATTTAATTGATTAGAATATTCCTCTAAATCGGATATCATTTTATAGTGTTTTTTAATTAAAAGCGTATGTAAATCCTGGGTAATATCAACAAATCGAACTTTCCGATAAAAGACAATTAAAGGGAATTGGTGTAGATTAGCCATGTTTATGATTTCTTCCGGTATGGAGGAGATATAGGTTCCTAATTCTATGCAAATTCCAGCTGCGCCTGACACAATCAACTGTTGGAAAAAGGAAAGAAACAGTTCTTTGTTTTCCTTCCAGCCAACTCCTGTGGAGAGGATTAGTTCACTCCCGTTTAAGAGTTCCTCAATTCCTGTTACTTCCATAATATGAACCCATTTAACCGTTCGGTGAAGTCCTTCTTTTCCTGCGATCACTTCCGCATCGATAAAGTTTCTATTTTGGAGTATTTCTTCGACTGTCAGCTTTACGTCGGGGCTCATTGCTGCACCACCTTTTAAAAACATTCTATTAAAACAATGACAAGAATTATTTTAAAACTACTTAAGGTAATATACGATAAATTAATAAGTCATTCCTGCTAAATAAAATATTAAAATACTGGGAACTCCCCCGGATGCCATCAAAACATTCGAAAATATTTTTTACGAGGGAATAATGATCATAGAATCAGTCAGAGAAGTGAAAATCGCCCGCGATATTGAGGGTAAATTTAAAGGTAAAAGGTATGAAATCTGGGTGGCTTTGCCTTTGGGGAAAATGATAAGAAGTTGTATGATTTAAAACACCTAATTGTGTTCACGATCGCGGAGAGGTTGTATGTACAATTACATTTAACAAAACAAATAGAAGGATGCTTTTGTGTAAGCATCCTTCCTTACCAAGGTAAACCCGTACCAAAGTCCTGTGCCAGGTTACTACTTTCTTTTCTCCTTCTTTTTCGGCTTTCAGCTCTATCTGGAGCTGAATCAAACAATCCTTTTTCCATATCCGTTTCCGGAACTACTTGGGGTACCGGTGTGGGATGCCCATTTTCATCTATAGCCACCATGGTTAAAAAAGAAAGTGCACATACATTCCGTTCTCCAGTTAATAAATTCTCTGCGATGACTTTCACGAATACTTCCATTGAGGTACGCCCTGTGTAAGTTACAAATGCCTCTAGGCAAACAGCATAGCTCTCATAAATGGGGTGGAGAAAATCAACAGAATCAGTCGAGGCCGTTACGATGTTTCTTCGGGAATGACGCATTGCTGCGATGGAGGCAATATCATCTATATAAGCCATTAGCTTGCCTCCAAACAAGGTTCCATGATTATTAGTATCTGGAGGTAATACGATGCCAGTTTTCACTACAAAAGAATCTCGGCATTTTTTTTCTTCTCTCATATGGACTCCACCTTTCTGCTATATCGATCTTTTATTATGTAGGCAATGTATGAAGCTTGACCAAAACTGTTCCATTACAAATCCAGAGTATAGGTATTAAAGAATCATTCAAGGATCTTTATTTTTGTTTAATATTCTGTATATGTTCGTATGTTTTTTTAGCTATCATTATTAGTCGATCGTCATCCATCTGCGATTCAAACTTATTGGAAACCCTCTTTTTTTTTTGCAAATTATCCTCTCCATTCTTAATGAATTTTCTAAAAAAATCTGGAAAAGTTAGGCTCTTTCAAGAATCTTAATTTCTAATACCCTACGGGAATGTTCTCAGATTCCGTTGCTCCAGCGTCCCTAATTTGTACTTACAAGGAACAATATCAGCTCTTACGACCGTGGGGGAAAAGACGAAAATCGTGGAAATCAAAAACATTTGTTTATTAAGTATGAAATTATCTTTTACTCCATAGGTATCATAAATATTGTACCTATTACATTAAGTTTTTATACTGTCATGGCAGTTTAATAATGGAGTCTAAAATACATAAAATCTCACCACGAAGTAGCTCCCTGATTCTTCCCTTCTAGTGCTTATAAAATTTTCATTTTTTATCTCAGGTGTCCCCGGACACTCGAGCATTCATCTTTTACTCTTAAGGGATTTAATGATTGAAAGAATGAAATATTATTTATTAAGACCATTCATTTCTCAAGCTCATTTCCTCCCTCTTTTCTTCCAAAAATAATAAAAGATGGCTAAACTAAATAATAAAAACAATATTAAATAAACGCTGTAATGTGATACATACGCCGCTACCTGATGCCAATCTTGTCCTAATTTTCTTCCTAAGGTAATAAAGGTGAAAGTCCATATCAATGCTCCAGTATAGGCATAGATGATAAATTTTTTAAAAGAATATTTATTAATTGCTGCCATATAAGCCGCTAGATGGCGAACTCCCGGAATAAAATAGCCAATGATCAAAAGAACTGGACCTACTTTTTGGAATAAGTTACTTGTTAAATTGATTTTTTGTTCAGTGATGTGGAATTTCGGTCCAAACCTCTTTAATAAAGGCAGTCCAAATTTATAGCCAATAAAGTAGCTAAGAGAAATTCCTGCTGCTGCTCCAAAAAAGGCACTTACTAAGGAAATTGAATATGTTAATTTTCCCTGAAAGACATTAAATCCCACATAAGTGAGGAGGACCTCATCAGGTATCGGAAGGCCTATTATTCCTCCTATTAAAACGATAATAATTCCAAAATAACCAAAATGCCCAATAAGAAAATCCACGTGCTGCTCCACTAGCATCCCACCAATAAATAATAATTAAGTCTGCCCAAATACAAACTATTTATTTTAAAAAATCCTAAAGTCATCAAATTTATAACAAACATATTCATGATTAAATAATCCCCCATTTTAAAGGATACCTATTATTACTAAAAATTCTCTAAACGAATCCTTAAATATTTATTAAATTTTCTCGTTTGTTGGATGTTTGTCCCTGCAGTTTTTTTAACTCAAAGGCTCTGTTAAAGAATATTGTTGATATTTGAAACCCAATCAAGTTCTTGGTATAATTATAGCTAGAACAAACGTTCTATAGTGTTGATGAATAGACAAAGCGTTCAGTAACCTATTATAGTTTTGGTTACGCTCTTTTATTGGCGACATAAACTACTATCCGCCTTAAAACTAATGGATTTTGACTATTTCGAAGGTATCGTTGAAATTGCCGTTACTTATTCTTGTACTCTCCAAAAGGGCAACGAGACACTACGGAACGTAAACCTCGTAAAAGGGGCGGTAAGTCTATACATAAAGGAATCAGCCACGAACAAGTATGTGTTCTTGTTGCAAGAGACCGTACAAAAGCAACCGTTTCTAAAGTATCTTGAATGGGGCGTATTGTGAAAACCACAGTTGAAAAAATCCTTGGTTCTAAACTCTCGTCTAATATTGGGCTTGTTACCGATGCTTGGAGAGCATATAAAACCTATGCAAAGAAAAGGATTAGAGCATCATTTGTATTTGAAATGACCGAAACTTATGATAGTTTACGTCAATCTAAGTTTAGTACTTAACACAAGCCATCGGCTTCAAAATTCTTGGGAGAGGTGAATTCATTTTATGGAAATAAGAAAACCAAACGATTCTGAATATAAACTGATTTTATCACTTTCACCAAAAGCATTATTCGATGGTACATTAGGCGAGGCAAAACCATCAGATGAAAAAGTTAAACAAATTATTGAACCTTTATTGCAGAAAGGAAGCTATTATTTAATAGCAACTGAAGACGATAATCTAATGGGTTGGATTCTTATAGGCACAAGTAAAGACCAATTTACTGAAAAGGTATATGGATTTATTTATGAATTGTTTGTGTTAGAAGAATTTAGAGGGAATGGAATATCAAAAAAATTGATGGAGACTGGTATTGAACATCTTAAACAAGAAGCATTATCAGAGGTTCGTTTAAGCGTGTTTGCAGGAAATCAAGCCATTACACTGTATGAAAAATTGGGTTTTAAAAAGAGAACCATTACAATGAGTTTGCCCATTTAAAAACAACTATCTTTATTAAATATTAAATAGGCTGGTTTATTGAGAATTGAGGAACCAAAAAATGGTTTTTCACAACATTTTATTGAATATCTATAAAAAACATTAACAGCGAAATCTAAAAGGTTCGACCATGTGAAATTTTTAAAGAGGCTGTTTCAAGGACACTTCTTTGATGGTGACCTTGCGTTTTATCTTCTAGAAGCTGCCTCAAGGACGAGTCTGATTGTAAAATTAATACGAATGTAATGATTTGTTCATAGTTTGTTAATATGCATGATTTAAGATTAATTTTGTTGCTAGGACAAAGCAATTGCTTTTTCAAACCCCCTTTTAATAAAAGTGCCAGGAACCTTCCGCCAAAAGGTCCTGGCACTTTTTGTATATTAATGCAGGAGATGAAAACCGAGAAAGTTGCCTAATATCTCTTTTAAAAATGGGTATTTGACCAGTCCTCCCACACATTAGTTACATAGACTAATGGTGAATAAATATATTAATGGAGGTAATTTAGATGATATTTAGAGATAGTGGATATGTTAAGCCCACTGCCCTTATAAAGGAAAAACCGGTCGCCCCGGTATATCCTGTGCCGGCACAGCCAATGCCTGTACCCCCAATGCCAATAACACAAATGCCAGTACCGCCAATGGCCGCTCCAATGCCAATGCCAATTCAACCAATCCCAGCTCCAACCTGTGAACCAGTAGCAGTAGGGTGCCCGGAATATTGTCCGCCAACTGCTTTTCCTGCTGAATTTGATCCACCTCTTGTTGCACCAACGCAGGAATTTGTAAAAACAAATTTGTTTAACAGGGTAGTATCACATGTAAATCCCACTCATACAACGACAGTAAATAAAGAAACGATTACTCATCAACACTTTTTCCCTCACACAGAATCCTGTGTAAATGAATGCTGTGAACAACATGTAATGTGTGGCGTGCCATATAACCCTTGTTGCATGCCAGGACCGGTTGGACCGGGCGGAGGGTTTGGACCCGTTGGACCGGGTGGAGCATTTGGACCGGTCGGACCGGGGGGAGCGTTTGGACCTGTTGGACCAGGCGGAGGGTTTGGACCGGTTGGACCTGGTGTAGCGTTTGGACCAGGTGGACCAGGTGGAGCATTTGGACCGGTTGGACCTGTTGGACCTGTTGGACCAGGTGGAGCGTTTGGACCGGGCGGACCCGTTGGACCTGGTGGAGCGTTTGGACCGGGCGGACCCGTTGGACCAGGTGGAGCGTTTGGACCAGGTGGAGCGTTTGGACCGGGTGGACCCGTTGGACCAGGTGGAGCGTTTGGACCGCCATATAGACCGTTTGGTTTTTAATTTTCCAGAGCCACAAGGTTTTGACATTTAGAATTATAATTAAAAACAGGCTGAATGACAGATGGTCACAAGGCCTGTTTTTTACTATTATTGTATTTTAGATTACATTTTAGCAAAGAGGAAAAATATGAAGCATACATCCATCAAGTTATTACTTCCAGTTTTATTTTTATCTATATTTTTATCGGGCTGCTCTTCGGGTAGTCTAGTTAACACCGTCAAAATCGATGACTCCAAGATGATGTTTGAAAACAACACCAGCATTTACGATAAAAACAATCAAGAAATTCAAAGTCTTTCTTCCTCTCAAAATAGAGAAATGTTTCATTTGAAAGACTTGCCTGAATACCTAAAGATGGCATTTGTCATGACTGAGGACAAGCGGTTTTATCAGCATGGCAGTGTAGATCCAAAAGGCATTTTCAGAGCGCTTTATAATGATGTAATGACAGGCAGCAAAAAAGAAGGCGCCAGCACCATTACTCAGCAGCTTGCACGGAATGTTTTTTTATCCAATGAAAAAACATATGAAAGAAAATCAAAAGAAATTATTATCGCGGCTGAGATTGAAAAAAAGTATACGAAGGATCAAATCCTGGAAATGTATTTGAATTATATTTATCTGGGAAGCGGGGCTTATGGTGTACAGGCTGCCGCCCATGAGTACTTTGGAAAGGACGCAAAGGATCTTACTATTGCTGAATCCGCTCTTTTGGCCGGTTTGCCAAAGGCGCCGAGCAGTTACTCCCCTCGCAATCATTTGGATTTAGCCAAAAAACGCAGGGCTGTTGTCCTTTCTATCATGAGAAAAAATAACCTTATTACTCCCAAACAGGAAAAAGAAGCGAATGACGAAGAAATCACTTTAGCGAAAAAAACAGTCAGTCGATATAGTCCTTATCAGGCATATATCGATTATGCTGCTAAGGAAGCCGCTAAGGATCTCAACATCCCTCTTGAACAGCTTTCTCACGGAGGTTACCAAATCTATACGAACTTTGATATTTCCCTGCAAAAGTCAATGAACCAGGCTGTATCCAATTATTCTTTTTCAGAGGATGAACCGGATCAAGTCGTGGAAGTTGGAATGACGTCCATTGATCCAAAAACCGGAGGAATCCTGGCTTTATATGGCGGAAGAAATTACAACTACCGGGATTTTAATCATAGTACTGCCCCCTATCAACCGGGGTCTGTATTAAAACCACTTGCTGTATATGCGCCTGCTTTGGAAACAAAGCTCTGGAAACCAGAATCCATGATTAAGGACGAACCAATGAGCTTTGGCAATTACTCGCCGCACAATGCTGGCGGGCGCTATCATGGATACGTCACCCTCGATGAGGCACTTGCCAGGTCGCTGAATATACCAGCCGTTTCCCTTTTGCAGCAAATTGGTGTAGATAAAGGTTATCTTTTTGTACAAAATGCAGGAATACCATTAGATCCAAATGATAGGAATCTATCACTTGCACTTGGCGGTTTGACCAGAGGGGTTTCAACACTTAAAATGGCCCAGGCATACGGAGCATTTGCGAATCAAGGGGTTATGAATGAAGCTTATTCTGTTAGGGGAATAAAGGACAAGAACGGGAAAACCATTTATACAGTACCCCCCCAATCCAAGGTTATTATGACTCCTGAAACGGCAGATGACATAACTAAAATGCTGAAGGATGTTATTTTTAAGCCTTATGGAACCGGCCGATCTGCCAATATTGGACGACCTGTTTCCGGCAAGACGGGGACAACTCAGTTAAATATTAAAGGTCTTGATGGAAACAAGGATGCCTGGTTTACTGGGTATACAGATGAAGCCGTCACCTCTATCCATATTGGATTTGACCGGACAGATAGAAACCACTATATCACCGGCGGAGGCGGAAAAATACCCGCAGAATTGTTTAAAGATTTGATGATAAATTATTAAACCCACTCCCTATTAAAAAAGGAACTTCCATTTGCGGAAGTTCCTTCTTTTTTCTATAAATTTGGTTTTACTGGCTGATCGTGTTCTAACTGGATAAGCTCCAATTTTTGATTATCTTCTGGTAACAAATCTCGCATAAATGGAATCACCCAGCGATCAAGCCCATATTTTCCAGCATTAAAGCCTGCAAAAAGGATGATAACTCCTAATAAAATATCTATTGGGTTAGAAGAAATCGTTCCAGCCATCAGATAAGAAAAGTTCATCAAAAGGCCAAAGAACATTGCTGCAGTTGTTAGACAACCTAAGATTAATCCTAAGCCTACTAAAAGCTCACCGGTAGGAATCAACTTATTAAAGATGTCAACATTAGGCAGAGCTACATGTTTTAAAAAGCTGACATACGGACCAAAGACCACCGATCCGTCGGTTCCTTTTACCGGGTGAGCAATGGCATTCATTATGAATTCAGAAGAATCGAAGCCACCACTTATTAATTTATGTATACCTGCAATAAGCCATGTGTAACCCAAATATAAACGAATAACTGCTAAAATACCCGAAGCTATCCTGTTTTGTCTTAACCAATTTACAACCATTTACAACACTCCTTAAGAAATTTGTTTTTATGTACAAACTTACCTTAACAAATTTACTTTGCCTCAAGGAGAGATTGATCAATATTTAACATACTCTTAAAAAGGATTTAAACCAAACTAAACAATTTAATCAGATTGTTACATAGAAAAGCAGATGATATGGTGGTTTCAGTATTCTTAACATTCGTTCCCTTAATGTTTTCTCAGCCATTACCTATTTTCACCTGCTACATCTTACTATTTTCATTTAAGCTGGATTTTTCATAAGATACAGATGGGAATCGTATGGGTCCCGCTTTCATGACAAGTCCATCGAGTTTGCGCTTAACTTGCTGTTCGGTCCATTCGGCGGTCTCGATTATACCATCCAGGTCGATCCCTGTGGCAATTCCCATGGACTCAGCCATATTCACTAAATCCTCCGTGCAGACATTTCCAACGGCTAAAGGAGCATAAGGACAGCCGCCGAGCCCTCCGATGGAGCTATCGAACCGTGTAACTCCCAATTGAATGGCGGCCAAGACGTTGGCAAGCCCCAATCCTCGGGTGTTATGGAAGTGCAGGGAGATGGGCACGCCCGGAAAGTGGAAATCAACCTCTTGAATCATGTGCTGAACTTGTTTCGGGTTGGCCAACCCTGTCGTATCTGCGAGGCAAATTTGACAATTTCCTAACTTTATATAGGATTCTATCATTTTCAACACCCGGTCTTGCTGGATGATTCCCTCAAACGGACACCCGAAGGCAGTAGCGATAATTCCTGTTACTTGTTTTCCCGTCTGCACCGCTTCTTTGATAGGCGTGGACAATCGTTCAAGAGTATCCCAAGTGGGTCGTCCCGCATTTCTTTTGTTGAAGGTATCAGAGGCGGCAATGGCAAAATGAATATCTGTCAAATTTCCCAAACGGAGCGCTCTTTGCACTCCCCCTGCGCTTAATACCAAACCCGCATATCTCACTCCGTTTTCTTTAGGCAAAGCCTCAATAACCTTTTCGGCATGGGCCATTTGGGGAACGAGGTCATCCCGTACAAAGGAAACACATTCAATTTTTGAAAAACCCAATTTCGATAACTTCGTAATCATGTCGACTCGCTGTTGAACGGATAAATAGGTAGCTTCTGTCTGCAGGCCATCTCGTGGTCCGACTTCGCAGATTTCAATCAAAATAGCACCAACTTTCTGAATATTTTGTATTGCATACAATTTATCTAAATTATATAATTAAAACTGTAAAAAGACCAAGTTTTTTAATTTTTGTATACAATATAAAGGAGATGTTGAAAAATGCCAGCTGATTTCCCCTTATCCGATCTTCGTGTCTTGGAGCTTGGCTCCTTTATTGCGGGACCATTCACGGGACGTTTATTTGCCGATTTTGGTGCTGAAGTAATCAAGGTGGAGCCGCCTGACCGCCCGGATCCTTTGCGGAAGTGGGGAGATACGATTGATGACAACGGCCTATTCTGGGCGATTCAAGCGCGAAATAAAAAGTGCATTAGTCTAAACCTTAGAACGAAGAAAGGGCAAGAGCTGCTTAAAAAAATTCTGCCTCATGTAGATGTTGTCATTGAGAATTTCCGCCCAGGGACATTGGAGAAATGGAATTTAGGGTATGAGGTCATGTCCGAGATCAACCCTCGATTAATTTTAGTTCGTACATCTGGATTTGGCCAAACAGGACCTTATAAAGATCGTGCAGGATTTGGGTCGATTGGCGAGTCCATGGGAGGACTGCGTTATGTTACTGGTGAACCCGACCGGCCGCCCGTTCGTGTTGGCATCAGCATTGGCGACTCACTTGCTGCGATGTATGCCATGATCGGATGTTTAACTGCGATCCATGAGCGGAGCCGCTCTGGAATGGGACAAGTGGTGGATACGGCGTTATACGAGGCTGTTTTCGGTGTCATGGAGTCGACTATTCCTGAATATGTGCTGCTGGATAAGCTCCGCGAACGGTCTGGAAACATTCTTCCAGGTGTTGCTCCTTCGAATATTTATAAAACCGGTGATGATTCCTGGATTGCGATCGGCGGAAATGCGGATACCGTGTTTAAGCGACTAGCCGCCGTTATGGGCCAACCCAATCTTGCTAGTCATGAACGATATGCAACCCATGAAGCAAGAGGGAAAAACCAAAAAGAATTAGATGAACTGATTGAAGCCTGGACCCAATCCAAACCATGTCATGAACTGTTAGAGCTTTTATCGGCAAACGGTGTTCCTGTGGGCCGGATTTATAATGCCAAAGACATGGTGAGCGATCCTCAATTTATCGCCAGGGAAATGATCGTTCCGTTTGAACATCCCGAATTGGGTTCATTCCCCATGCCAGGGATAGTACCTAAGTTAAGCCGCACCCCAGGTCAAATCCACCACGCGGGGCCTACGACGATTGGGGAACACAACCGGGAAATATACTGCGATTGGCTCGGCATGGAAGAGTCTGAGTTTCTTGTACTGCAATCTGAGGAGGTGATCTAACTCTTATTTTACCGTGGATGGAAAAATTATAAGGGAGGTAGTTACAATGGGAAAAGAAGTGCTTGCAGGACCCCGGTTAGACCGCTTACCAATGACCAAACGGCATCGTTCCATTTTATATCTTTTAGCGGGCGGGGGATTCTTTGACGGATTTGATCTTTATATCGCAGGGTCTGTACTTGCATCAATGGTGGCTTTAAAATTCTCTTCAGTTGCAGCGAATGCATCCTTTATTTCAAGCACGTTCTTCGGTTTATTGATTGGGACACTTATTGCTGCAGTAGTCGGTGATCGTTATGGACGAAAGTTTACATTAAAATACTCGCTCTTGGTGTATGGAATCGCAACCATATTATGTGCGGTTTCCCCTTCCTTTGGATGGTTGATTGCTTTTCGTGTCATTGCGGGTTTAGGTTTAGGATCTGTCATTGTCGTGGGTTATGGAATGTGGGTGGAGTTCGCTCCGAGGCGAACGAGAGGCTTCTGGACGAGTGCCCTATCTTTTTTGATCAACCTTTCCCAGCCGGCAGCCGCGTTGGTGGCCTTATATTTAATCCCTGAATATGGCTGGCGGATCATGTTTTGGATTGCTGGAATTCCCCCGATTATTATATGGGCTCTGCAAGTCCGATATTTGCCAGAATCCCCGCGTTGGTTGGAGCAAAAGGGCAAATACGAGGAAGCGGAAAAGGTTCTTGTTCAATTTGAGCAATTAGTTCCTAATCTGGCTCCCGTTGACTCAGTCCGGCAACCTGCGCTCAAAGCGGCGAATGCCAAACAAACCCTATCGATATGGAGTCCCGGCATCCGCAAAATCACTATTATGTCAATTATTATCTCTACGATTATGATGACGACGTGGTATACCTTTACCGCATGGATTCCTACGTTTTTCATTAAACAAGGTTTCTCCGATGTCAAAACCTTTACGTTTTCATTGGTCATTATGCTTGGAGCGATTCCTGGGAATGCCCTGGCCGCCGTGCTTGCCGACCGCCTGGGACGCAAATATACGTTAGCATTTATGTCTGTTTTCCTTGGAATTATTGGCCTATTTTATGGCTCGGCTAGCAGCCCTGCCGCAATTATGAGTCTTGGGTTCATCTTTGTCATGGGTGGCAATATTCTGATCGCCATTGTTTTGGCAAGCTACATCCCTGAATTATTCCCTACTTCGATACGGATGACTGGTTCTTCTGTAGCCAATGCCTTTAGTCGGGGTGGAACGATTCTTTCTCCTTATCTCATTGCCTACCTGTTTACCTATGGTGGTCAACATGCGGTTTTCTGGTTTTCCTTTGCTTTATATATAGTCATGGCGATCACCATTTTGGTGCTTGGCAGTGAGACGAAAAAGCTGAGCCTTGAAGATATTGAAAAACAAGAGATTCTCGTTAGTGAAAGCGCTTCACATTCCATGTAAACTAGGAACTTGGGAATACCTCCCTTTGCTTAGCATCGGGGTATTCCCCTTTTTAATTCCCAATTATGTTATATTTATCTTATTACCTTTTTGAATAAGAAAACGGAGTCGATCAAAATGGCTGATTCGTATGAAACTATCCGCACCTGGATCATCCGCGGCAACTTGCAACCAGGTCAACGATTACTAGAAACCCAATTGGCAGAACAACTAGGGATGAGCCGAACCCCTGTACGTGAGGCTCTCCGTCGATTGGAAATCGAGGGACTCATTCAGTTCGCGCCTAACAAAGGGGCTGTCGTTAAAAAGTATACAAAGGAAGAACTAAATCACATTTTTAACCTCAGGTTATTGCTGGAGGGATATGCTGCTGAGCAGGCAGCCCAAAATCGCAAGGAGCATCATTGTGAGGAAATTGCCTCATTGAATGAAGAGTTCGAAACCTTTTATGGGATGGTTAAATCCCAAGGTATATTGGAAGGACATGTCGATAGATTTGTCGCGATCAATGAGAAGTTTCATCGTCTAATTTGGATGGCCACCGGAAATCCTCAACTCCATGTTATGCTCGAACGAATCATGGTGATTCCTCTTGTCTATAAGACTTATGATAAATATTCCTATGAACAAGTAGGGAATTCTCTATCCGCACATATGACCATTGGAACAGCCATCATCAATAGAGATCCCTTACGTGCAGAAATTGCCATGAAGGAGCACATTCTGGCCGGACGTGACTATGCTTTTACTTTTTTGTCTTACCGCCAACAAAATGCTGATTTCCCACGCTAAGCCCTTTTTTAAATAGGCTCTGTTAAATTTTAATGTTGATAATTACGTAAAAAATTAAGGAAACCCTATTTATTAGGGTTTCCTTAATTTTAATCAATGAACGCTACCCGTTTAATAATTATAAAAATTCCTTAAATACGTTGTTCTTAATCTTATTCCACTCTGAATGGATTATACTAAAATATACATCGTCTCTACTGACCCCAGATGTATCTATATAATTAGCTCTAAAAACTCCTTCTTTTTTTACACCCAACTTTCTAATTGCTTGTTGAGAACGAGTATTTCTTATATCGGCACTAAACTGAACCCTTCTAAATTCCATTTCTTCAAAGGCAAATTTTAATAACTCAAATTTACAGGCTTTATTTAATCCTGTTCCCCTAAAAGATTTACCGTACCAAGTCCATCCAATTTCTAACCGTTTGTTATTAAATTAAATATTTCCGTATCTTGTTGACCCCGCTACTTCATTATTGCCCCGTTGGTTTAAAAAAAAGGCGGTTATCCTTCCTAGAACAACCCACCCATTAATTGAACAACAACATTGTATTTAGTCCCTTATCCCTATCCCTAAATATCTCTTTGTGTTGACATCCATATAGATAACATAATAACCAATGGTGGGATTTTCATTGGTAGGATAACTAACAATATAAACTTCTTTCTTATAAACTCCCTCAATAAAGAAAGGAAAATTTCACGTTTTCTCCTGTTTTCTTAGATTTTCATAGTAGTTTTCATTCCGGTAAACGTTATTTTACTGACACTAAAAAAGATAATATTTTAGGGAATCTTTCTCTAAAGAAAATATAATTATGTTCCGCATCCTTAATAATTTCAAACTTTACATTTGAAATTTTCTCTCTTAAAATTTCATAAATGGAATTATTTGAAGCTAAAAATTCCTTACTAATTAAAGATTCACCTGAAGCTTCTTTAGTTCCACAGTCTAAGTAAAAATCTTCAATCGATGATAAGTCGGAACTTTTTAATAACTTTTCTAGCTCCTCCTGGTTACGGTAAAAAGCAGAAGAAACAGCAGCTACTCTGGTGAAAATGTGAGGATATCGACACGCAGCAAAAGTGGAAATTAGTCCTCCTAGTGAAATTCCCGCCATCGCAGTACGGTTTTTTATTGTAAGGTATTTATTATCTATGAATGGCTTTAGTTCATTTACGATAAAGTCTATGTACTCTGTCCCTTTTCCACCTTCTGAACTAGAATAACCTAATATTTTCTTGCTGTATTCTCCACTTACCCAAGGACAATATTCATTTTTTCGGTCTTCACTATTTTGGTCTATACCGACAACAATAACTTCCAATCCATTTTCATCTAAGTAATTTTCGAGTTCTAAAGATTTTCCACCAATTGCATCATTATCCCGAAAAACATTTTGTCCATCGTGCATATATATCACGGGGTACCTCTTATTTCCTCGGTTGTAATTTTTAGGTAGATATACTCTAATCAGTCTTTCTTGTTCAAATGGAGTTATAAATACAGGAAATATTTCCAACACGATTATTCCACCTTTTACCATCACTTCTAATTTTATTTTACCATATTGTGATTTAATCCCTTGCATCCTTGTTGAACTAACCTCCCTCAATAAAAGAGGCTAAAACGCCGATTTACTCATGTTTTCTTAGAATTTCATAGTTGTTTACCAAACGGTAAACGCCTTTATAAATGGAGGATCTCCACTTCAAAGAATATTTTTAAACAGAGTGAGAAAAAAGATGAGAAAACTTAATTTTCAACTTTCTCACCCCTTCCTACCTGGATTTCCTAAGCAACAAAAAAAGCAGCCAAAGAAAGAGAAATAATTCTTCTCAATCTTTGACTGCTTTGTGTTGGCATTATGCAGAACCTTTATAGCGGTTCTGAAAGTATAGTTCTATATCGGGTTCAGAGAAATTTCATTTACTTTTTGGGTTTTCAGCTTATAAAACTCGTTATTTATGAATCTTATTTACTTTTATCAAATTTAGAATCAAACCGTTTTCTTTCCTTCACCACTTGTTGAGAGGCAGAATCCACATAGCCAGCAACTATTTTCGAAGCTTTCAATTCTGATGGAAGATTAGTACTTGTTTCTGTTTTATCTGAATTCCCTACAAGGATGTTAGAGTTAGATCCGGAGATCAGTAATGAACCATTCTCTTGTGTATAAGCTAAAAATACATATACCTTATTGGACTCTGGTAGACTGTCCTCTTCATAAAGTACAACAGATTCATTATCTTTATCAACTCCTCCTGATTTGGTAACAGGAATAGAATCATCGGTTTCTAAAGTGCCTTTTATGTTCTTTAGTACAGTCACTTTGTAATTGGTATATGGAGAAGTGACCTCTATTGTTCCCTTAGAGGTCTCTACGGTAAGGATAACGATATTCTGTATCAAATTGTTGATCCACACGGCCAAGAAATACATAATCTGCATCTCCAATGGTTTCTTTCGGATTATCTACATTGATAGCAAAAGAACCTTCCATTTGAACCACTGGCAACTTTTTAATCTCACTTGCACTTAGGTTTTTGCTTGAACATCCAGCTGTAAAGATAGAAAGACTCAACAATATAGAAGCGGATAAAACAAACTTTCTCTTATGTCTCACTAAAATTCCTTCTCTCTACAGATACAGGGATGAAAAGAGATGCGGCTAATGCAAAACCTAAAACAAACTTTACTGGTTTTAACCTTTTTTTCATGGACCTTTTGCCCTCCTTTTATCTATAAACCCCAAGTTATGTATATATGGGAAATGTAGCAACCCCATAATAAGATTCATAGATTTGACGGTAAATTGGTTGGAGGGAAATAATTCCAACAGGAAAAACAAGTGTTATCTTTTGTTCACATATCCTTACGTTTTTCCGCTTTGAAACGGTGTTTATAGGAACGTAGCCGCCTCGGGATTAGTATTAGAACATATTGCTCGGGCTTCATCTGCTTCTTTAGATGACAATCCCACAAAGTCTGAATTCTTTTCCTTTAGAAGTATAAAATTACCGGATAAAAACCCCATATTTATACACAACCTGTTATTAGTTACTTTCAATTTTTTATTCAGATTGTTTATTCATTTCTAAAATTAAGAAGTGTGATGTTTGTAGAGCTTTGATTGAAATATTTTCTTCAACAATCTCCAGCCCATCCTTATCAGATAACTTAATATCATTAATGACAGAAGATCCTTCTATTTGGACTAAATAAGCCTGCCTATCTTCTTTAACAGGGAAGCTAATATCTTTTCCTTGATCTAATTCCAAAGAATAAATGTTAACATCTTGGTAAACTTTGATTGGAGCATTGCCGTTTTGTGCGGATACCATATGCAACCAATTATTTTTTCTATCTTCCCAATTGAATCCAAAATCTCCGTAGTTGGGCTTCAGTCCATTTTTTTGAGGGAAAATCCAAATTTGCAAGAACCTAAGTATATCTTCTCCCAAATTATGCTCACTAGGGAGAACGCCCGTTCCTGCACTCATGTATTGAATTTGTCCGCGTGTTATTGTGCTTTTATTCCCCATGCTATCACCATGAGTTAGTTCACCATTTACTACATAGGATATGATCTCCATATCTCTATGAGGATGTGTATCAAATCCTGTTTTCGGCTCAACTAAATCATCGTTAATAACTCGTAAAACACCGAACTGGATATTATTTGGATTATAGTAATCTGCGAATGAAAAGTGGAATTTACTTCTTAACCATCCATGATTACTAGCACCCATTTTATTACTATCGATTCTTCTTAACATAGCGTTCCCTCTCCGATTTAAATCTTATTTTTATTGGTTAAATAATCTGCGATACCAACTTGCAGCTTCTTCAACCTCTTCAAAGGTTAATTGATGACCTCTATTCTCCCAATGGAGTTCAACTTTCGCATTAGCATTTTTTAATAAAGATTCTAATTCAGCAGATTCCATTGGCGAGCAGATTGGATCATTCGTTCCCGCAGCAATAAACACTGACTTACCAGATAAATCGGGTAGATCAATACCTTTTCTTGGTACCATTGGATGATGAAGAATCGCACCCTTTAATGCATTTTGATAATGAAATAATAAACTGGCTGCAATATTCGCTCCATTTGAATAACCAATCGCAATCATATTATCACGGTCGAAACCATATTTTTCTGCTGCTTCATCAAGAAACTCATTTAACTCTTTTGTTCGGAAGACCAGGTCTTTCTCATCAAAGACTCCTTCTGCTAATCTTCGAAAGAAGCGAGGCAATCCATTTTCTAATACATTACCACGAACACTTAAAACGTTCGCCTCATCATCAATTCTTCCTGCAATAGGCAAAAGGTCTAATTCATTTCCACCTGTTCCGTGAAGCAATAACAGCGTTGGTTTTGTTGGGTCTTGACCCTTATTGAATATATGTTTCATTATTTATCCCCCTCCAGTACACGCGCCTCCACCTGAGGTAAGGTATTTTCTAATTCTTCACGTTTTGACTCTAACCATGATGGCAGCATTAGTTTTTTTCCAAGTTCAGCGACTGGTTCATCCACTGAAAATCCTGGTGGGTTCGTTGCTATTTCGAAGAGGATGCCTCCTTCTTCATGGAAATACACTGCTTTAAAATAGTTCCGATCACGAATTTCTGTAGGATAATATCCTTTATCTTGGAGAAGTGTTCTCCATTTTAGAAAACTTTCTTCATCCTTTGCCCTCCATGCTATATGGTGAACCGTACCAGCTCCCATAAGACCACGAACCGAAGGAGTCAATTTAATATCAATCGTGTTTCCAACCTTCGCATCCGCTTTAAACCTAAGAAAGCCGGATTCATCCCCCAAACATTCCAGCCCTAATATATTTTCAAGCACATCAGCAGTTTTGTTTGGTTGCGCTGAGATTAAAGTAGCTCCACCGAATCCTTTAATGGCGTTTTCTGGTCGAACTCCTCCAAAACTCCAATTATTTATTGGACCTTCATCTCGTTCAATCAGTTCTAATTGGAGTCCGTCAGGATCGTTAAACTTCAAATAGTTCTCACCAAAGCGAACTGATGAAGTGAACTCAACCCCGAATTTCTGCAATCGATTTTCCCAAAATGTTACCGAACCCTGCGGTATAGCATAACTGGTCACACCAACCTGCCCTAATCCAATACGACCTTTTAACTGCTTAGCCCATGGAAAAAAAGTAATTACTGTTCCCGGTTCGCCTGTTTCATTTCCAAAATAAAGATGATAAACTTCGGGACGATCAAAATTAATGGTTTTTTTAACGAGTCTTAACCCAAGTACACCTGCATAAAAGTCTATGTTTCGTTGAGCATCGTTAACCATGGCTGTTATATGATGAATACCTGCTGTTTTTTGCATTTTTTCCTCTCCATTTCAACAATGGGATTTTTAAGGGATTATTTAGGTCTTTCAATCTCGAAAATCTCACCAATTTTAGCGTAATTATTGCCCGCCAATCTACTAACCGCAGCTAAGCCCTTTGGGTCAATTCTTCCATTTTCATAAATGTCGCTATTTATGTGAAATTGAACAACTTTTCCAATAATCAGTTCACAACCAGGCGTATCCGTGCCACCCAATTCCAAGGAATGCTCTAATGAACATTCCATTCGAATTTTCGCCTCCTTAACACCTGGTACAGAAATTTTTACACTTTCTACGGGTGTTAAGTTCGCTAACTCAATCTCACTTTGATCAGGAGGAAGGCTCGCAGCTGTTTTATTTATTTTTTCAACATTTTGTTCGTCAACGATATGGACCACAAATTGCTTGGACTCGATGATGTTTCTTGCTGTATCTTTTTGTCTCCCCACTGAGCCCTGAATAGATAACGAAATCATCGGGGGATTGGATGACACGATATTAAAATAACTAAATGGTGCACCATTCAAAACACCGTCTTTTGATATGGTTGTTACGAAAGCAATTGGTCTAGGAATGATACTTCCTATTAGAAATTTATAATTTTCTCTTTCAGACATCGAGGCTGGATCAAGTGAAATCAAAAAAATCATCCTTTTCTAAATTCAGTCTAGTTCTCTTACTTCAATCGGTATCAATTCTCGTTCTAATTTTGCTCTATGAGCTTCATACTGTTCTGGTAGCATTAATTTTTCACCCATGGTCGCTTGTGATTCATCATGAGCAAATCCTGGAGGATCAGTGGCAATTTCAAAAAGTATTTCTCCATGTTCTCTAAAGTAAATGGCATTAAAGTAGTTTCTATCCTGAACAGGAGTGACCCCATATCCATTCGCCGCAATATACTTTTGCCAATCCAATTGATCTTCGTCATCAATAGCTCGCCATGCAATATGGTGAACTGTTCCTACACCCATTTTCCCTCGTCCAATTGCAATTAACTTTAGATCGATAACATTGCCAATGTCTGCTGAAGAACGGAAACGGATGAAGTCCTTTTCTTCTCCAATGAATTCAAGTCCCATTACTTTTTCTAACAAATCTGCTGTATTGTGTGGTTGAGTCGATAATAGAGTAGCGCCGCCAAAACCTTTAATAGCAACATCTGGCGTTACACCGCCGAAAGTCCAAGTATTGAGTTCTCCTTCTCCTCTTTCAACAATTTCTAAGTGTAGGCCGTGTGGATCATCAAATTCTAAATATTCTTCTCCAAAACGCTCCATCTTTGTGTAAGGAACATTAAATTTTTCTAGTCTTTTTTGCCAAAACTCCATGGCTCCTTTCGGAACTACATAAGAAGTGACTCCTACTTGACCATCACCAATGATTCCTTGCTGAGCTCCTGCCCACGGAAAGAATGTTATGATTGTTCCTGGCTTACCACCTTCATTACCGAAATAAAGGTGATAAGTTCCCGGATCATCAAAATTGACCGTTTGCTTAACTAATCGTAAACCCAATACTCCTGCATAAAAATCAACATTTTCTTGGGGATGACCAACAATTGCCGTGATATGGTGGATACCCATTGTTTTCTTACTCATTTTTTAACACTCCTTTTTAAGGTGAAATTTATAAAGAAAGTTATTAACTAATTTTGTACCAACTTCGATAGTTCAAGCATTTTTATATTTAGTTTTAAGTTAAGAATCTCTAATTTGAGATATATAAGAATAAAAATGCATCTAAAGCAAATTGACCAGGACCTATTAAGGCAATACCAATAACAACCGCAATTAATGTTAGGTTATATTCATATCCATTTGCTGTTGCCCATAATCCATTTGGAGCATGTACTTTTATGATAGCCATTATCATGGTTCCTGCGATCAAAATTGCTGCAAGTGGGGTTAAAAGTCCTAATGCAAACAAAATCCCCCCAATAAGTTCTGCCAATCCTGCAAAAAGAGCCACGGTTACGCCTGGTTTCATTCCAATGGATTCAAACCAACCACCGGTACCTTTTAACCCATAACCACTAAACCAACCAAACAATTTTTGAGCACCATGACCCACAAATAGTAAACCAATTACCAAACGTATGATTAATAAACCAATATTTATCATCTGAAAATCCTCCTAAATGTTATTTATCTCGAATTCGAGATAATGTATTAAAAAATGAAAGGTTAAACTTTTTTCCTTACTTTTTTCAAAAGCTGCACCAATGTCTCTGCTTCATCAGAATCTAATGAGTCAAACATTTGATGAACAAACTCATGATATTTCGGCATAATTTCGTTCATCAATTCATTACCATCATCAGTTAATGTCACATGTATCACCCGGCGATCATCTGGACAGGCATGACGGCTTAATAAACCTCTTTGTTCTAGTTTATCTATAACATAGGTCATCGAACCACTTGAGACCAATATGCAATTTCCAATTTGTTGAATTGTTTGTTTTCCTTTTTGATAAAGTACCTCTAAAACGGAAAATTCCGTAATACTAAGCTTATTGTTTGTCATTTCTTCCTTTATTCGATCATGAATGGCTTTAGATGTTTGCATTAATATCAGAAAGGGCAAGTTATTGCATTTCCTCTCCATTAATTTTCACCTCCTCAAGAAATCTCGAATTAAGATATCTCGAATATGAGATAATATTAATATTTTTTTTCTTTGGTGTCAATAGCTTATTTATTTTAGTTTACAAATTATTTTTTCTTTCACTATTGCATATTGTCGAATAAATGTAATTGAATATATACACTGTTCCTTTCCACTGACTTTAAGAATGGTACATACTTTTGTTGTTTTCCTTATTGGAGTCGAACTTTTCGATTATGTTACAATAGTTCAACCCAGATACAAAAAATTTCATGTACCTCTTTAAATTTCATATTGTCTCCTTCCAATTAAAGCATATTCTATATTATTTTTCTCCATATATACATTAAATCCTTCCTGGAACAACCCACCCGTTAATTGAACAACAACCTTGTTATTTAGTCCCTTATCCCTATCCCTAAATATCTCTTTGTGTTGAAATCCATATAGATAACATAATCACCAATGGTGGGATTTTCATTGGTAGGAAAACTAACAATATAAACTTCTTTCTTATTAAAGTGTTCTAATTTTCGTTTAATAATTGTTGCATCTTTCCAACTACCTACTATATGGGGCATTTCATCCTTGGGAATGTAGTTCCATGCCAATTCCCTAATATCGTGTGCCTGTTTATCTGATATTTTAGGCTGTACTATTTTGGTATCTGCCTTTTTATATGAAAATCCCGCATAGGAACATAGAGTAACAGCTACAATCAAGGCAAAAAAAACATAAATTTTAATAATATTCCCCCCTCTTTTTCCTTACCATCTACCAATATATACAACTGAAGTCTGTTAAAAATGCGTCTCTGTGAAAAAATATATTCAACTAAGCTCCCTCAATAAAGAAAAGAAAATCTCACATTTTCTGCTGTTTTCTTAGATTTTCATAGTAGTTTTCGTTCCGGTAAACGTGTAATAGTTGGGGAATTATCACATGAAAGGATAAAAATTGGAATTTATGAGGAAAAAGTGCTGTCACCCACTAACCTATGGTATGTGAGTTTTGTCCTTTTCGCTGTCGGGCTTGGGACTCTCTCATTCTACCAAGAGGTTATTTTTTTATTCAAACTCCATTTTCTTTCATTGCAGGAATGCTGCTCCTTTAGCTGATAAGAAAAAAGCTGTCGCAGCACCTCTCTTACTTCACATGAGCCCCCTTTACTTGAAGTGTATGTATTCACAATCAAATTAAATATCCTACTAATAATGTTATTAATTCCTTAATTCCTGATATTAGCAAATTGGATTTACCATTAAATTATGACTTAGTCCAAACTCGATTTACTTCTTTTAGCGTCGTCCCATCAAAAGTTAATTTATAAATATCTGGCATATCAAGTTCTTTCCAAAAACCAAAATCATATTTATTATCAAAGTAATTCATTATTAAAACCATTATATTACCGTGCATTCCTATTGCAATGTTGTTACCTTCATACCTTTTTAATACCTCAAAAGTTGCTTTCACTCCCCGTTTCTGAGCAATAATATTGGATTCTCCTCCTTTCCAAGTAAAAGTAGGTTCTTCCCAAACTTTTGTGACAGCTAAATCAAAATTCTCGACAGGACTTCCAGACAATTTCCGTTCCCTAAAACATTTATCAATTATTACTTCTTTACCAAAAATATTTGCAACTCCTTCGACTGTTTGAACTGCCCTTTTGAAAGGGCTCGAAATCACACAATCCATATTTTCTTTTTCCAGAATTTGAGTAATTTTTTTTGCGTCAGCAACACCTTTTTCTGATAAGGGTCTTCTAAATTCATCAGGTGTATATGTTGAATGAGCGTGTCGTACAAAATACAAGTTGGTAAGCAAAATTGTCCCTCTCCTATATAATTTTCTTTATGAATTATGAGTTTAACGTCTTGTAAACATTTTTCCTTGTTCTACTAACCTGCCACGTTAGTCGAATAAGAAAAAGGCTATCATAGTCCTAGTCTTTTTTCTTAGCATCTGAATCCGCCTTCTTGTTCAACTAACCTCCTCTTAAGTTTAATAGAAAAGTTATCTAATTTCTCATATCCTTCACGACCTTCAACGCCATTCATATTTCTCTTACAAATACCTTTTAGTCTTATCCGCTACCTAGATTACCCTTTTCCAAATTCCCAATTAAATACTCTAATCTCCTAATCATTTTCAAAAAAATAAAGTTTTTCATTCATTTTATATTGAAATAAAGGAAATCATTTAATATAATTATTTTTAATTTTAGAATAGTTTAAATATTTTTACATCACTACTTTTTTAAAGACAATAAGGAGGAACAAGATGCAAACAAATCCACGACCAGAACCAGCGTTTGAAGGAAAGCAGAAGAAGGGTTTTCAACGTCCAGATGCATATGTGCTTATGTTGACCATAGCACTTGTCGCAGCCATTGCTTCATACGTGGTCCCAGCAGGAGCATTTAAGAGAGTTTTAAAAGGTGATATCACGGTTGTTATACCAGGCAGTTATCATCATATTGCCCAAACACCGGTCAGCTTTGTTCAATTTTTATCAGCTATCCCTGAAGGAATGGCTGCCTCAGCTTCTATTATCTTTCTAGTCATGTTTACTGGCGGTACCATTGCCGTTCTTGAAAAAACAGGTGCCGTTAACGGTCTTATTCATTCAGTTGTTGACAAATTTAAAACCAAACAATTAATATTTATCGCTGCTGTTGGATTCTTATTTTCTATCTTAGGAACCACAGGTATTGTAGTGAACTCCGTTATCGGCTTTATTCCACTTGGGATACTTGTTGCGAGAGCACTCAAATGGGATGCGCTGGTTGGTGCTGCTGTCATCTACCTAGGCACATATGCCGGATTTAACTCACAATTCCTATCCCCTACTCCATTAGGAGTTTCGCAGAAGATGGCAGAACTTCCAATGTTTTCGGGAATGGGACTCCGGATTATAAACTATCTTGCCTTTATATCCGTCACCATTGCTTATTTATATTTCTACACAAAAAAATTAAAAAAGACTAACAAAAGTTTGTTAGGCGACGATTGGTTCCCAGACAAAAGTATTGCTGAAGCTTCTGATAAAGCAGAAAAAACACCATTCACTGGCAAACAAAAACTTATTTTGGGCGTCACTACTTTATTACTAATCATATATGTATATGGAGCCTTTAAACTAGGTTGGGCTGACAATCAAATGTCAGCAGCATTTATTTTAATCGCCATTCTAGCGGGTGTTATCGGCGGTTTAAAAATTAATGAGATTGCCAGAACCTTTGTAGGTGGCTGTCAAAATCTTGTATACGGCGCGTTAATTGTAGGAATGGCAAGATCCATTTCTGTAGTATTAACAGAAGGGAATCTATTAGATACCATCGTAAACTCCCTAGCAAATTTGTTACACGGCCTAAACCCATTCTTCGGTGCTATTGGAATGTATCTATTAAGTGCCTTATTACACTTCTTTATTTCATCCGGAAGCGGAGAGGCGGTAGTATTAGTACCAATTCTTACACCACTTGCCGATCTAATGCATATAACTAGGCAGGTTGCCATCCAAGCGGTTATGGTTGGTGAAGGTGTAGTCAACTGTTTTAACCCAACATCCGGTGTTTTAATGGGTGTGTTAGCGGCAAGCGGCATCCCTTATGGTAAATGGGTACGATTTGTACTCCCATTAATCGGTATGTGGTTTGTAATAGGTTTAATCATCCTTGCTATCGGAGTTGCAATTGGCTGGGGGCCACATTGATCATTTGTTAAGTAGGTGTTATATGAATTATTACGAAAGAACAAAAGAGAGTTATCCCAATCTGACAAAAGGTTTAAAAAAGATTGCAGAAGCACTAATATCGAATCCTATTATCTTTGCCACCTATTCTGCCAAAAAAAGTGCAGAAACACTGGATACGAGTGAAACGATGGTCATTCGATTTTGCAAAGCAATTGGATATCACGGGTATCGCGAATTGCAATTGGATGTTCAGCATTCCATGCTCTCCTTAAAACGGGATTCCGATATTAGCATAAAGAACAATTCATTCGAAAGCATTATGAAGGTAGATGCTGAAAATATTCAACAAGCAACTTCCAATATCGATTGGGGAATTGCAGAACAAATTGTTGATAAACTTCTTTCGGCAACGGAAATTAAAATAGTAGGATACTATCAGTCTTTTTCATATGCACATTGGTTTTCCTATACTCTTGATGGTTTATTAAATAAAGTGTCATTGCATCGTCCTGATACAGACACAGGTATTAAGCATAAAGGAAAAGAGTATTGCGTCGTTATCTTCTCTTATTACCGATATGCCTTGGAGTCGATCAGAATTGCAGAAGAAGCAAAAGCAAACGGGAACACCGTCATCATTATTACGGATTCTGCACTCTCCCCTATAAGTCACTTAGGAGATTACGTTTTATCGATTCAAGTTGCACAGAAGTCTATTTTGGAAAAAGGACCCGTGACCTTTTCCCTTTTAAATACGATTTTGCTCCATATGGCTCAAAAAGTTGAAAAGTTAGAAGCAGTGAACCCTGTCAGCAGGTATTACATTAAATAAAGAAAGGGATGGGTGAAGTGGAAACTCAAACTCAAACTTTAACAAAAGTCTTTAAAGAGAAGATCTATGAAACTTTCAATCATCTGCATCAAAATCCAGAGCTTAGCTGGGAAGAGAAGGAAACTACTAAATATACTAAACAATTGCTAATAGATGCGGGCTGTCACCGCGTAGTTTCATTTGATGACTGCACAGGAGTTATTGGTGATATTGGAAACTTTAGCGGTGAACGTCCGATTATTGCGATTCGTGCCGATATGGATGCCTTGTATCAAGAGGTAAATGGAAAAATGCAGGCAAACCATTCCTGCGGACATGACGCGCATATGACAACCGTATTAGGAGTTTTATGGAATATTCAACAAAATGAAGAGCTAAAAAAACGAGTGGGTGTCCGCTTTATTTTCCAACCAGCAGAAGAAGTTGGAGCAGGCGCAATGAAATTAGTAGAAAAAGGTGCAGTTGATGATGTGGAGTACTTATATGGCATCCATCTTCGCCCAATACAAGAATTACGGAGTGGATATGCGGCACCCTCTATCGTACACAGTGCGACACGGTCAGTCCAATTTGAGATTAATAGCCAAGATGCTCACGGAGCAAGACCACATTTAACACAAAACGCCATTGAAATTGGTACCTTCATTATTAATGCAATCCATTCTTTGTATTTTGACCCGAATATTCCGCACTCTGCAAAAGTAACACGGTTTATCTCAGGTGGAAGAAATACCAATATCATTCCTGGCAAAGCTTCTTTAGCTATCGATATGAGAGCTCAAAGCAACGAACTGATGGATGTATTGCACAAGCGTGTGCTTGATATTATTCACAATGCAAGAGAACTATATCAAACAGAAATTGTAGTAACAGATGATTATGGAATTGTTGCTGCTGAATCTAGTGAAGGAGCACAACAGTTTGCGGCTAAAGCCATTGTGAATGTGCTAGGACACGACAAATTAGTTCCGCCAATCGTTACCCCGGGAGGAGATGACTTTCATTTTTATAAAGTCAATGTACCGAACTTAAAAGCAACCATGATTGGATTAGGATGTGATCTAGCACCAGGCTTACACCACCCTAACATGCATTTTGATATTGATTCATTATTTAACGGAATCAACATTTTTACCGAAATTATCAAACTTCACAGCATGGAGGATTAGGGGATGCAGCCCATACGGATTGAGAAAGTAAACCTTCACATTATTGATGTAGCACTAAAAACTCCGTTTACCACCAGTTTTGGGACCATGAGGTCGAAGGAAGTCTGCATTGTAGAAGTCGTGGATGAATCGGGCCTCACTGGCTGGGGAGAAACCGTTACCTTCAATGAGCCTGATTATAACGAAGAAACGACTTATACAGCCGTGCATATGCTGAAGAAGTTTTTGATTCGAACCATTCTGAAAAAAAATATCGCACACCCTAATGAAGTGTTTGATATGTTTCGGTTTGTAAAACGAAACAATATGGCAAAGTCTGCAATTGAAACAGCCATATGGGATGTTTTTGCAAAGAAAAATGAAAAACCTTTATACAAATTGATCGGCGGAGTAAAAGATCGAATCCAAGTAGGAAAAAGTATCGGCATCCAACCCACTCCTGACCATTTAGTCAATAAGGTAGAGCAGTTTTTAAATGAAGGCTTCAAAAAAATAAAGGTTAAAATAAAACCGGGCGCTGATGTTCAATATATCATGGCCGTACGCGAAAAGTTTCCTGATGTGCCTTTAATGGCCGATGCCAACTCTGCATACACCTTAAACGATATGAACCACTTGAAAAAGCTTGATGAGTTTAACCTGATTATGATTGAACAGCCATTGGCACATGATGATATCATCGACCATGCATTTCTTCAAAAAGGTCTTCAAACACCTATATGTCTAGATGAAAGTGTGTATAGCTTTGAAACCGCTAAGAAAGCCATTGAACTAGGCAGCGGCAAGATTGTGAATATTAAAATCGGTCGTGTCGGCGGCTTACAAGAAGCCATTAGAATCCATGATTTATGCCAAAGCAACAACATTCCAGTATGGTGCGGAGGTATGCTTGAAACTGGTATTGGCCGAGCGCTGAATATCCAAATCACCACATTACCTAATTTCACAATTCCAGGTGATACCGCTCCATCACAGCACTATTGGGACGAGGACATCATTGATCCAGAGGTAACCATGGTGGATGGAATCATAAAGGTTCCTAAAGGTTTTGGAATTGGCTATGAGGTAAATCGAAATAAATTAAATAAAAAGCTGATTGAAACCATTAGTTTTTAATCTGCTAAAACCTGTATCCCCTTTGGTATACAGGTTTTTTATAGTGTGGTGATACGGAATTGATTTGTCGTGAACCGAGCAAACCCTGTTATAATAATGGTTCTTGTTCAACTAAACTGCCCCGTTAGCACAATAAGCAAAGGTGCTGAAATAATCAGCAGTATTGGCGTACTGTTCATTAACGAAAAAAATCTATCAAGGCATAAACAAAAATTATAAAAAAGATAAATGCAACAATAGTTAAATAGAAACCATACGCTTTCAAGGAAACATTAATAAGCCATTTAACACTTTTGGGAATATTTTTCACATTATTTCCTCCTAAACCGTAGGGGTTATTGGCGGATTATTTAAAATTTATTTCTAAAATGGTTTAAATATTTTCCTCATCATCCTATATTCATATAAAAACATTTTCTACGTAATCTAAACATATTCTCTACCTCTCATAATAAACCTCGGTAATAGGTAGTAGGGGTCTTATGCGATAAAAATATATAGTTTTTCTTATTGAATTAACCTGCCACGTTCGTTGAAGAAATCAGTTTCACGAAATTTTCACAGACAAACTTTAAATACAATGATACGTTTAGTATTTAAAATGGTAAGTTCTTCAACACTGGCTCCCCCAGTGTCTTTTTTATATCCTAACGTTTCCCTCACTCTCCATCACAGAACACTCAGAGTGGTTTTTTTTATATTTAATATCTACTTAAACTTATCTGTCCCTTTAACTGAATAACCTAAAAGGAGTTGCCACAGCAACTCCTTTACTAACATATGCTACCCGTTACTTTAAGTACAACACTTCACATCTTGGGTTAGTGTTGAAGTGAAGAGGTTTATGAAAATAGGAGATAATTAACAAAACATAAAAAAATCGACATCAAAAAGTCGTGTTTTTCAATGCTCTAACCATTTCACCCCTGCATGCATGGGTATGCGTTTTGGATTGGATGGTTTTTTCCCCGTTCACGAATACGTGGCTGATCCCGTCAGGGTATTGCATCGGGTCCTGATAGGTAGCTGTATCATATATAGAATCCGGGTTAAAGACCACGATATCCGCATTATAATCCCGAAGAAGCAGTCCGCGTTTTCCGAGTTTAAACCGTCTCGCAGGGAATGAGGTCATTTTCCGGACCGCATCTTCAAGGGAGAGGAGTCTTTTTTCCCGCACATAGGTCGAGAAAATCCTCGGAAACGTTCCGAATAAGCGTGGATGCGGTTTTCCCGTTTCACAGGTGAGACTGTCGGAAACGAACAGTGAATGGTCCCACTTGATGACTTTTTCGACATCGCGGTCTGCCATATGAAAATAAACGATGGAAATCTTCCCGTCCTCTTCGAGCAATAAATCAAGGGCGCACTCCCTCGGATCGATTCCCCTCATTTCGCTTATTTCAAGGATGCTTTTGGACTCGAGGTGTTTGTTTTTTTCAGATACCAATGCGGAAATCACAACCGCCTGCCAGCCCGTTGAACAAACCAAATTATCCCACGAATCCTGTTCTTCCCCGAGTTCTTCTACGACTCTCTTCCGAACCTGTTTGTCTTTCAGCCGCTCAAGGGTGGCGCCGATTCCGCCTTCAAGCACCCACGGAGGAAGGACGGTCGTCAGGGATGTGGAGCCTGCGGTATAAGGATAGACATCTGCTGTAATGTCATGACCTTTCGCTCTCGAGTCCTCGATCATTTCCATTGCCTGCTCGACTTGCCCCCAGTACCGTTTACCGGCTGATTTGAGATGGCTGGACTGAAAAGCTACCCCGCTTTTTTCCGCAATCCAGATGACTTCTTTTAAGGAAGGGATCAGGCTTTTCCCTTCCCCGCGGACATGGGCTGAAAGTAATCCATCATATTTCGGAAGAACGCTGCAGAGTTCCGCGATTTCTTCTTTTGATGAGTAGCTTCCGGGAACATACATAAGACCGAGCGATAATCCGATGGCTCCCGCTTTCAGTCCTTCTTCGAGCAATTCTTTCATCCGCTCTAATTCCTCCTTGGTTGCCGGACGGTTTTCAAATCCCATGACGGCAATTCGGAGCGCACCATGCGCCACGTAAGTCGCGATATTCCCGGACGGGGATGACCCTTGGACAAAATCCAGGTATTCGCCAACCGTATTCCAGTTGAAGCGGGATTCAAAATTCCCCAGGATCGGCTGGACATAGTCATGAAGAAGCCCGCTTGTCCTCCCAAAGATCGGCGCGGGTGCGATTCCGCAATTTCCCACCACTTCTGTGGTCACGCCTTGCTGGAGCTTTATTTCGCTCTCCGGGTGCTTCAGGATCATTAAATCGGAATGGCAGTGACCATCGATGAATCCAGGTGCGACAACCTGATGCTTCGCGTCCACTACTTTGCGCGCTTCCTGGTCTACCTTACCGACTTGAACAATCCTGCCGTCCTTGACGGCGACATCCCCATAAAACCATGGGTTCCCTGTCCCATCGACGATTTTTCCGCTTTTGATGATGAGATCTAACATGTCGCTTTTTCACCTATACGGGCAAATAATGGAAGATAAGCTTCATTTGCCGACAGGATTTCATCCAATACCTTCTTGGCAATGTTAGCCGACCCTACCAAAGGATGAATTGTTAATGCTTGCAGTGCAGCATGGTAGCTACCCGTTACTGCCGCTTCGACTGCCAGTTCCTCGTAGGCTTTCACAACTTGTAGAAGCCCTCTGATCTGCGGAGAAAGTTTTGTCATAAGTTGAACCGGAATTCCGCCTTCCGACCCAATCACGCAGTTCACTTCCACGCTCACATCATCCGGCAGGCATGGAATCACGCCGTTGTTCCGTACATTTATTGTCTGGATGTCCCGCTTGTTATTGTAGATGGAACTCATGAGGTTTAATGCCGCCTCCGAATAATAGGCGCCGCCCCTCTGCTCGAGCTGCTTCGGTTTCACGGACAGATTCGGGTCCTTGTACAGTCCGAATAACTCCGCTTCGACTTTTTTCACGTCATCCGCACGGGTTCTGCCTTCGGCGAGTTGCTTCAGCTGATCTTCAAGCATTTTTTCGCGCAGATAATAATAACGGTGATAATCGCAAGGAAGCGCCCCAAGCGAACGGACAAAGTCACCGTCCCAAGGAAAGTTCGGGATATTTTTCACGGATTGTCCTTTGCTGTTAATGAGGGTGTCCGTTACGTTTTCGGTGACATCCTTCCCGTCCAGCCATACTTTGGTCGTCCAGGTCAAATGATTGATTCCAATCATTTCGACTTCAATCCGGCTGACGTCCACATCAAGCATTTTAGCAAACTTCATACGGTTACCGATCGGCAGATTGCACAGCCCTACGGTCTTAATCTTGCTGTGCTTTAATACCGCTTCTGTTACTAACCCAGCTGGATTCGTGAAGTTGATCAAGAAGGCATTTGGGGCAAGTTCCTCCATATCGCGGCAAATCCCCAAGATTACCGGAATAGTACGTAGTGCCTTCGCGAATCCCCCGGCACCGGTCGTTTCCTGTCCAATCAGACCATATTTTAAGGGGATTTTCTCATCCCTTGAACGAGCATCGAGCATCCCCACGCGAAGCTGTGTCGAAACAAAATCAGCATCCTTGATCGCTTCCCTCCGGTCCAGGGTTGTGGTGATATGAATTGGCACATTCGCTTTTCCGACCATTCTTTTTGCCAAGGCGCCATTGATTTCAAGCTTGGTCCGTCCTTCTTCGATATCTACGAGGTACAACTCGTTTACCGGAAATTCATGATGCCGCTTGATGATCCCTTCCACCAATTCCGGTGTGTAGGAAGAACCTCCGCCGATGACTGCCATTTTTATACCTCTCATGATATACCCTCTCCAATTCTTTTAAAATGATCGTGCATGTCTTCTGTTACCGAGATGCCTAACGCGTCCATCCCGAGCATGACGCTACCAAAAACAGGTTCGATTTCCGGAACCTTAAGGTACATTCCCGGGAACTCCTCTTTCATGCATGCTTTTAGTGATGCGAGCAAATGCTTATTTTTTCCTTTTTGAAAAACCGAACCAACAGCGACAACCGGGATTTTCTCCGGAAAATTTCTGAGCCTCCGAACGACTGCTCGTGCCGATAGACCAAGCTCACGCCCGCATGTTTGGAGAATGTGAATAGCGACGTTATCGCGTTTTTCTGCTAATTGGTGTAAAACGACCGATAAATCGTTTGGTACTTTCCTGACGTCTCGGTCCAGGAAATCATTCACCAGCGCTTCAAATGAAGGCTGCCCAAAATAGTCAGCGATCGCTGCAGGTAGGATAGATTCCTCGATCCTTCCGTCCCAGGAGCGTACGGCGGCGCGAAAGGTTTCCGTCGCAAGGAAGCTTCCCCCTGCTGCATCCCCGTAAAGATACCCGCCGATTCCTCCAACCTGAACCGTCTCACCGGATTGATTCCGTCCGACCGCATTGGTTCCGGTTCCGCAGATGAGCACAACCCCGACATTGTCGTTTGTTCCGGCGCGCAGCCCCTCAAGGGTGTCGCATACGACTTCCCACCTATTAAATGGCAACGCTGCAAGCGCCGGGCGAAGGATCGAAAAGTCGATATCCCGATCCGCCCCGGCAAGACCGTACTGGCAAAACAAGATATCGGAGTGTGTGAGTCCTGCCCTTGTTAGCGCTTCGCTTATGGAGGCGCTGATCCGCTCCGATGCTGTTTCGATTCCAACGGATTGATGGTTGCTTCCGAGCGATTTTCCGGATGAGATGAATGTTCCGTTCTCATCGACAATGACGGAGAGCGTTTTTGTGCCGCCCCCGTCAACTCCCATGATATAGCGCATTATTCCTTCACTCCTCCCGCGGTCAGTCCGCCCACAATATGCCGGTAAAAGAAGAGGGAGATGATGACCGGCGCGAGAGATGCGATGAATCCTCCCGCCGTCATCGGACCCCAATCCAAACTGTTCTTGCCGATAAATTCGCGGATAATGACAGGGAGCGTCTTCGAGGCGGTCGTCTCGGTCAAGGCACTGGCAAAGGTAAATTCATCCCATGCATTTAAAAGCACAAAAATACCGGTAGCGGCAATGCCTGGCATCGCAAGTGGCAGGATGACTTTCACCATTGTCTGAAATTTATTGCATCCATCCACCATCGACGATTCTTCTAATTCCTTCGGAATCGCTTGAAAGTATCCGGTCAAAAGCCAAATCGCAAAAGGAAGGGAAATCGTCGTGTAGATAATAATCAATGCCCATGGTGTATCGAGAAGCGGCGGTGTCGTAAAAAATCCCAAATCGATTCCGTTACGCATCATCATGTAAACCGGCACAATAATGCTCATGGCGGGCAATATCTGCATGATTAAGATAATGAATAAAGCAGTCATTCGAAACGGAAAACTAACCCTCGCAAAGGCGTATGATGCCAAAATCGAAATCACAAGGGTAAAAATCGCCGTCATGACACCGACAATCACACTATTTTTCAGCGCCGGAATAAAATCCCCGGAACCATTCCGGAACAGTGAACTAAAATTGCTCCATGTCACATGAGACGGGAGCAAATTCCCGCTGATCAAATCCCTTGTTTGGGAGATGGAAGATAGAAATAGATAAAGAAATGGGATCAAGGTAAAACAGGCAAAAAGAAAAAGACCGATCCATAAGTAAAATGGGGGAATCAAATTATTGTTCTTTGCTTTATACCATTTATTCATATTTTTACCCCTTTATTGTTTTTCTGTATTGCGCTTCAAGAGCACAATATAAATAACGGCTAATATAAGGACGAAGAAGGTTTGGACCAATGCCATTGCCGATGCCTTCCCGAGGTAAAAATACCGGAATCCATAATTGTAGGTTAGATAGGAAACGGATGTGGTCGCATCCCCGGTAAATACCGTCAAAACATCATACACTTTGAAAGCTCCCACGATCCGAAGAATCGTCGCAATCAAGATCGTCGGCATGAGTTGAGGGATCGTCACATAGCGTATTTTTTTCCAAAATCCTGCACCGTCAAGCATCGCCGCCTCATACAAGCTTTCAGGAATGGACTGGAACCCTGCCAGCAGCATGAGTGTCATAAACGGCGTCATTTTCCAAATGTCGGCAATGACCGCAAACAAGATCACGTTATCGGATGTCGCGAGCCAAACGGGATTCTGGTGAGGACCAAGAAGGTGCAATTTATGCAAAATCACGCTGAAAGCCCCGTATCCAGGCTGATAGATCCAATCCCACAAGAGTCCGTTTACAAGGGTTAAAAGCGCCCACGGGATAATGATGAGTGATCGGAAAAACAATTGCCCTCTAAATTTTTCATTCAGAAGAAGCGCGCAGAAGAAACCGAAAACCAGTTCAACCGCGACAGAAACCAAGGTGAACAGCCAGGTCCGTTTGAAGGCAAGCCAAAAGTCGGATGAATGGAAAATATCTGTATAATTTGCGAGCCCCGTAAATTTCGTGTCGCTGCCATCCATCAAATTATAATGATAAAAACCCCAGATGACCGTTTCATAGATGGGGTAAATAAAAATCTTGCAAAGAATGACAACTGCCGGAAGAATGAGCAAAAAGGCAAATAACCAATCACGCTTTTTTGCTTTCGAAATCCGCTGAAGCATAGACGTTCCTCCCTAAAAAAAGCAAAGCGGTTCAAAATCGAACCGCCCGCTTCAAGAATTAATTGTTTGCCAAGATATCCTTCATCTTTTGAGCAGATGTATCCAAAGCTTGTTTAGGCGTTTCTTGACCGAGCAGCGCTTTATGCAATTCAGCGGCTAAGGTATCCGCCCATTCGACATATCCTGGTACGCTAGGTCGATTGACCGCGTATTTGTACTGTTCAGATAGTTTCTTTGCCATTTTGCTTGTATCGGCGGCTTGGAAATCTGGGCTGTCATACAATTCTTTTGTCGCTGGGAAGTCTCCGTTGCCTGTATATTCTTTTAACTGATACTGCTTTCCTTCCATCCATTTGATGAGCGCGAGCGCAGCTTCCTTATGTTTACTGTGTGTGGAAATGCCGAGACCCTCCGTTCCTGTTACAGAAGTGGAAACCACATCCTTGCCATTGCCAGGGATTAACGTTACATCTGTCTGGTTCACCACTTTCGACTGCGTCTGGTCGTTCAACATCGGATAAAGCCCTTCGAAGCTCGCAGTCATGGCAAATTGACCAGCCGCAAATGCGGTTTTTTCATCTGATCCAGACCATTGGACGCTTCCTGGAGCAACGTATCCTTTCTTATACATATCAACCATGAATTGCAGCGCCTTTACGCCTGTCTCATCATTGAATGTTGGTTTACCCTTTTCGTCTAGAAGCTTTCCTCCGAAAGCGGAATCAAACGTGATGAAGCTGATGCTCAGGTTCTCTGCCTGTTTCCATGCTCCGCCTAATGCGTAGATTCCTTTTGCTTTCAATTTTTGGGCATCATTTGTAAACTCATCCCACGTTTTTGGAGGAGCCAAAATACCCGCTTTTGCCAACATGTCTTTGTTGTAGTAGAAGTGAGTCGTCGAAGAATATTGTGGCAATGCCATTAGGTGTCCTTCATAGATAACAGAAGTCAAAGCCGAATCCGTGTAAAGATTTTGGAATGATTTTGGGACCACATTGGTTAAGTCTTCGGTAATCTTTGCTTTGTAGAATTGACCAGACCAGATGGTGTCCATATCGAATAAGTCGACATCAGACGAACCGGACATCGCAGCGGTCGTGATTTTGGAATACAAGGAGTTATAATCCACGCCCTGTTCTACGACCTTTATTCCCGTTTCTTTCGTGAATTCTTTTAGCAGCTGCGACTTAGAGCTGTCAGGTCCAGGCGTGTTTACCCAAAGGATCGTAACCGTCTGCCCCTTCAAGGACGGGTCACTCGTTTTGTTCCAGTCGAGTTCTGATGTTTTGGTTGCTGTTTTGGTCGATGAACCAGTAGTTGAATTGGTTGGCGCCCCTCCGCATGCGGCAAGGGAAGCTGTCAAACCGCCTGCCAGAATTAGTGAAAACACTTTCTTTTTGGTTAACACATTGAACGGGAATAATTTCATTTTCGTTTCGCCTACCTTTTTGTATTGGAATAGTTTCATATGAATTGATTCATTATAAGTCGTTTATTTCCTCGCCTCTTGAACGGTTTTGACAAACCATGCCGCTCTTTCTTTGATCACGTCACAATCGCCGCCTAAAACGGAGGGGTCCGTTTGATGATAGAACAAACAGAACCATTGTTTCCCCAAAGGTTACGACATCCATACCCATCTTTATCACTCGATTTCAGCAATGACATCCATTTCGACAAGAATGTTGGCAAGACCGCTTTGAACCGTGGTGCGGACCGGATGAGGAGCCGGGAAAAATTCCTCGTACACTTTGTTGTATTCCTCAAAGTCAGCCAAATCCTGAAGATGCGCGGTTACTTTTACGACATCCTTCATCCCTGCTCCGCCAGCTTCTAAAATGGTTTGGATATTGGTCAGCACTTGTCTCGTTTGGTCAGCCATACCTTGTGGTACGATACCTGTCTGAACATTCAGTGGACCCTGTCCTGCTACGTAAACGGTATTTCCTACTTTAATTCCTTGTGAATATGATGCCACCGGCATCGGTGCTAAAGGGGTTTTGATTTCTTTTTTCATGCGAATCTCTCCTTTTATTTATTCTTCCCCCGGGCACTGACCGGGAAAGTTGTAACCACTTTTTCACCGCGTACGGCAATTAGTTCGTCGCAAAGATTCGGAATCATGCACGAATGGTTCGGGATCACCGTCAATTTCTGACCGATGGAAAGCTTCAGGGATTTCGGGAAACGGAGATACCCGTGCTCTTCATTCAATTTGTAGATTTCGATTTCCGGATGTTCCACTACATATCCGTGACCCTTTGCAAAAGCAGCGGTATCGGATGTGAGAGTTTTGGAACCAGCATCAATGACGGCACGTCCTGGTGCGGAAGCACTCACGACGGTCACGATCACACGAAGCGCGCATTCATCGACTGTGGCTAGTCCTGTTGCCAGTTGCGCCTGGTCATGAAAGATGTAATTTCCGGCGCGCACTTCTGTTATGCCGTGCATACTGCCTGCAAATTTGGATGAGATTGACGAGCCGCCGCTCACTTCGCGGATATCAAATCCTGCTTCCCGGAGAGCTTTGGCGGTACCCGCGAGCGTCTGTGCCTCTTCTTCTGCCATCTCACGTATCTTTTCTTGATCATTCAAGCCATATATCTGACCGGCGTAGGAAAGGACTCCCATGATTTCGATGCCAGGAAGATCCGCAATCGACTTTGCGAATAAAATGGTATCCTCGCCGGGCTGACGTCCGCAGCGCTGAATGCCTCCGTCCACTTCAATGTAAACCGACACTTTTTTGCCGATTCTCTCCCCCACGGCAGATAACCCTTCCGCCACTTCGCGGCTGTCTGCGACTGTTTTGATGTCGATTTGCTTCATAAGAGCTTCAAATCGCGTCAGGTTCCTCTCCCCGATGACAGGAAATGCCAAAAGGATGTCTTCGAACCCTTCTTCGGCAAACACTTCCGCTTCCCCAAGCTTGGCGCACGTAATGCCTTTTGCTCCAGCATGTTTCTGCATGCTGGCTAAAAAGGCAGATTTATGTGTTTTAATGTGAGGGCGGTGTTTCAAACCGGCTTTTTTGACGAGATCAGCCATGTTGTTGATATTTCGTTCCACAATATCCAAATCGACTATCACAGCAGGCGTATCTAGTGTCTGAATCATATTACATGCCTCCTTCGCTTTTCACCGCACGAACTTCATCGAGGATTTGATAAAGCGTAAATTTGGAGATGTCGAAAAATTGGCACACCCGGTCCCCTGCTTTTTTCACCAGGAACGCCCCTTTTTGATCGAGAAACTGAATGGCTCTTGTCTTTTCTTCCTTTGTCATATGTGAAACAGGCTTGTCAATTTCCTGCTGGCATTCCTGCAATAAAAAATCGAGCAATTCATTGACATCGTTCACGAATACTTCTTTTACTTCCTGATCGAATTTATGCATGGTGATGGTCCGGAGTGTCTTCTCCGCCATTAAAAAATCGGAAATATCCAGATTCATGCAAAGAGCGCCGATGTTTTTTCCTTTATCATCCCTAAGATAAACCGTAGAGGACCGGAGAATTTTTCCGTCTTTGGTTTGGGTGATGTAATTGTAGCGGTTCCCATTTCCGGTTGTGCCCCGCATCACTTCCAGCCCCAGGTTGCTTCCACAATCCCCTACTCTTCTTCCGGTGATATGACCGTTTTCAATGGCGACGATGGTGCTTTCATATCCTTTTGTCCAATCGTGAAGCACCACCTCGCAATTTTTGCCGAATTGTTCGGCAATGCACTGCATGACGGAATGCAAAAATTCACTGTCCAGCTTCACATTTTCCATGAGTCCTCCTCCTTTTATGCAAAATAATTTTTATATAGTCTAAAAATTTTTAATATTCTATCTCGCCTCCATCATAACGCTTCGTGAAACAGCCCGCAATAAAAAATATTCGTAATCTTTCGACAAATATTTTAAAAGTAACACTCGATAAATGCATGTAAAAAAACCTGATGATTCAGGGCTTTTTTTATTAAAACAATTTTCCAATCCAAGCTGCGTTCGGAATGATGATTCCGCCGATTTACGTTAAAAAGAGCAGGCAGCCTACGCCTGACCGGAATGGAGTTAAAATTCACGTACCTATACAAAGATTTATACATAAAGAGACCGATATCTTATCGGTCTCTTTATGTATAAATCTGTTCATAAGGAAGCAACTACAATTAAAAGAACAACAAATTCAACGTTTTCCGGATCGCTTTTCAGGTTGTACATTCTTCTGCCGCGTACAGCTAAAACAAACCCTTCATTGGTTTGATACTCTTCTATATAATTCCTACTATCTAAGTTAAGTGTACCGTTTCAAACTGGACTTGACCGGAGCTGTTGTTACAACTTTTCAAATTTAATTAGACGGGAAATAAAAAAAACCGGAAACGGCTATCCTTCATTCTTTGCATACTTACGATGTTGCGGGGATTATTCAACTAAAGCACCCGATAGTTTAAGTACATTATTTCACAATATTGCTTTCAAATTATATGTTTTTTTATAAATTTTTGCTTTTTGCTTTGTTTCCCAATTTTCTATATAAGAAAGGAATAAAAGCAATAATTCCGCCAATAAACATCCCAACAAAGGTAACTTTTGACCAAAAAGTATCAGATAAGGTATAACTCCGAATTATACCGTTGCTTATGGAAGAGGCTAAACAAATAAAGAAGCCAAGCCATTCTAAAAATTTCATCATAAATAAAAACCCCTTTTTAAATAGGAATTAAATTATATATCCTTCAATATGAATTAAAACCCCTACTTCAAGTAACCTGCCCGTTAGCGCAATAAGAAAAGGGATATCCGCAGCCACCCCATCTTTAACATAAGCCCCGTTAGCCATCCATGAATCGCAAAAAATCTCGCTTCACCACAGAGAATGAAAATGGATTCAATCCGTCAATACTGATTCTACGGCTGGGAGAGCAGTAATGTTGTCCTTATGAACATCCATACCGCATGCTCTTTCAATGACTATATCCATTGAAAACATCCTTTCAACGGCTCTAAAATAATTAGAGGCTGGTGCAGCAACCAGAATGGGATTAATCTACCATGTGTGCTTCCCGTAAGGGAGCGACAGTCAGTGGTGCACCGTGGTCGTTGGAGTCAGACTAACGGATGGGCTCTAACGCACCATAGTTCATCGACCTTCCTTGGATTAAATCACATGGCTGCACACACGTCGCGATGGAAAGCACCAGTGTTTATTGGAAGCCTATTGTAAATCTACTAGAAGCTGAGGAAATTGAGTTTTTAGTTGTCAATGCCCAACACATGAAGACTGTTCCAGGTCGCAAGACCGATGTAAAAGATGCAGAATGGATTGCCAAACTACTTCGTCATGGACTGCTCAAGGCCAGTTATATTCCTGACCGTAATCAACGTGAGCTGCGTGAACTAGTAAGGTATCGTAGAAGTATTATCGAAGAACGTGCTAGGCAGCACAATCGAATTCAAAAGGTGTTAGAAGGAGCGAACATTAAGCTAGGTTCTGTTGTTTCAGATGTAATAGTCCTTAATTCTTGTAAATGAGTTTCCCCCAGGTTAAAAGAAAGTTACTTCGATTTTAACGTATATACATTGAAACTTTTCTTACTCACATTTCATTTAGTATAATATAGAGCACCTCCCAGAACAAAAGGTACTCAATACAGAAGAATAATTGAACTTTTGTTATTCTTTTCCGCTAAACTCTAAAATATTTAAACACTCGAATGCCTCTGGTGCTTCAAAAAAACTAGTAACATGAATAAACACTGCTTCCGTGTCAAAAGCTGCTCTTTCAGGTTGTTCTTTACGCCTTTGTGCAATTTGACGTAAGCATTGCTCGTTATTTAGATTAAGGAAAATTAGTTGATGGCTTGCATTGACCTCTGACGCGATCCCCAACAACCACTTTCGCTGTTTTTGAGTGTTGCCTGGAAAATCCATCACGACATCTGTACCGACACTTATTATGTTTTGGACATGCTTTTTCACCAACGGTTTGAGTTGCACTGAGAATTTGAGATAGTCATCAAATGATGCGATCTGATTAGGATAAAGAGATGAAAGCCATTCATCCTCAGACAACAGTACCGCCTGTTTATCTATCGCCAATTGTTTTGATTTAGTTGATTTTCCAGCTCCCATTTTTCCACAGAAAAAGTATAGTGTCCCCAATTGTTTCATATTTTTTAACCTCCTCTTAGTAATATTTAGACGTTAAGATTTATATCCAATTTACTTATTCTACCAATTTCATATATATTCCTTCTTTAACAAGTCGAGTAGAAGGGAGCCTTTCTACCTTTCGGTAGATTGTGCTCCTCCCCCCTCACAGAACCGTGCTTGCGCTATTAACGCACACGGCTCCTCCAAGTCATCATTCACAGAATGTAGTTAATGTCTTTTCTTAAATCATAAATATTCACTTTGATTCTAGGTGAAGGAAGTGGATATTTATTAAGAAAGAGCCTGAATTTATCCCAAGTAAAGGACTTCCTTTGACTTCTTCTGTTTAGCCATTTAAATAGTAAATACTCGATTTTCTCTTTGAAGTTATTGACAGTCTGGGTATTATCTGTGATGCAGTAATAGTTGTAGTAACCTATCAGTGAGCGTTTAAATCTATCCATAATGGTATGAATATCTTTATTCCTGTTATTCTTCAGCCATTCTTTGGTTTCTTTTAGTTTGCCTTGGACTTTCTTCCTGCTGGTTTTCCTCTTTACTCGGAACTTCCCGTGTTTACTTATCCCACAATAGTGTGTAAACCCGAGGAAATCA
>NZ_JBYTCJ010000030.1:0-67995 GCF_058790155.1 Neobacillus sp. FW104-15D2 | reverse complement strand
TTGGGACATGCGTCCCTGTGAGAGTAGGACGTTGCCAGGCAAAAAAAAGACAACCTGTATGGGTTGTCTTTTTTTTGTGGTTAAAGATAACGGCGTAGGCATGGAATAACAGTAAATTATGATAAATGTAGAAGCTTGCCTAAAAAGTGTAGAAGTTTTATTTAAAAGCGTAGAAGAATTATCTAAAAGTGTAGAAGTTTAATCAAAATGGTAGAACATTGGTTTAAAATTGTAAAAGCAAGAAATAGCCAAGAAGGCTTCCTTAAAATAGAACGCTCTCTCACAAAGTTATTTACAGGCAGTAGCTTGGTTGCCCACAGGAGCGAGCAGATTCCCCCGATCCTTATTAAAATTAAGGAACTAAATATATATCCTTCAATAGTATCCTTTTAATTGCCATAACTCTTCCATTCTTCAAAAAAACCTCCCATAAATTTATTAATGTTTCCAATTTATTTAAAAAGGGTAAAAAATTAAAGCCCATTTCCCTAAAAAAGAGGTTTCACGTTGGATAGATTTGGAGAAAATATCATAATACCAGATCGTTGCAACTACATAAGAATATCATGTATAATTTATGTCAAATATAGTCAAAGTCAGAAGGGGGTGGGCAGATGAGAAACATCTCCGATATTATCGAGAATTACTTAAAAAAGGTTTTGGAATTGAGCGACGAAGATCTGGTTGAGATTAAAAGAAGCGAGATTGCAGACAAATTTCAGTGTGTTCCTTCTCAAATTAATTATGTTATCAATACCCGCTTTACTGTGGAAAGAGGATATATTGTTGAAAGCAAAAGAGGCGGTGGGGGATATATAAGGATTATAAAGGTCCAGGCTCATGATCTTGCTGATGTAATTGACCAGTTAATGTCTCTTTTCCAAAACCGTATCAGCCAGTCAAGTGCCGAAGATGTGATATACAGACTTGTACAGGAGGAGGTTATTACTACTCGGGAAGCTAAAATTATGTTAAGTGTAATAGACCGATCGGTTTTATATATTGATCTTCCCTATAGGGATGAATTAAGGGCTCGGATGTTAAAAGCAATGTTAACTGCTTTGAAATATAAATAATGAAATAATGATAGAGGAGCAGGAGAGGTGAGAAGATGATTTGCCAGGAATGCAATCTAAGGCCTGCAACGATGCATTTCACCAAAATCATAAATGGAGAAAAAACTGAAGTCCATTTATGTGAAAAATGCGCTAATGAAAAAGGGGAAATGTTCATGGGCAGTTCTCCTACAGGATTTTCAATAAATAACCTGCTGGCAGGACTGCTGAATTTCAATCCTTCCTTCCAGCAAACTCCCCAGAAAACATTTCATCAGGAAAATGTTTTGCAGTGTGAACACTGCTCCATGACATACCAGCAATTTGCCAAGATAGGAAGATTTGGCTGCGCTCACTGTTATGAAACGTTTAAAGAACAGCTTACACCTATTTTAAGACGCCTTCACGGAGGGAATTCAGCCCATAATGGGAAAATACCAAAACGAATTGGCGGCACGATACACCTTCGAAAAAAACGGGATGAGCTAAAAGAACAATTAAAGGAATTAATCAATAATGAGAAATTTGAGCAAGCTGCTGAGGTTCGGGATGAGATTCGTTCCCTTGATAAAAGATTGAACCAGGATCAAGAGGGAGGGGAATAACGTGTCTCTGGAGAAATTTATAAACCAGGCGATTAGTTCTTGGATGAACGAGGATGGCCCCGATTCGGATATAGTATTAAGCTCACGTATCAGGCTGGCTAGAAACATTCAGGATTATAAATTTCCTACAATTTTTTCACATGACGAGGCTAAAATGATTATTGTGAAAATGGAGGAAATAATTAATAAAGATAATTTAACAAAATTTGGCCAAATGGAACTTTTGAAAATGGATGAACTTCAGCCCTTGCAAAAGCGTGTACTGATGGAAAAACACCTCATTAGTCCAAACTTAGCAGAGGATTCCTCACATGGTGCCTGTGTTTTGACTGAAAATGAAGAGGTCAGCATCATGCTGAACGAAGAAGACCACATACGTATACAGTGTCTTTTTCCGGGGCTGCAGCTGACAGAGGCACTGGAGGCCGCAGGGGAAATTGATGACTGGCTTGAAGAGCATGTTCAATATGCTTTTCATGAGGATTTTGGATATTTAACAAGCTGTCCAACCAACGTAGGAACCGGATTAAGGGCATCAGTCATGATGCATTTACCAGGCCTTGTCCTCACTCAGCAAATAAATAGTATTATCCCGGCGATTAACCAGCTTGGTCTTGTGGTAAGAGGTATCTACGGAGAAGGAAGCGAGGCACTTGGCAACATCTTTCAAATCTCCAATCAAATGACACTTGGAAAGTCTGAAGAAGATATCACCGAGGATATTAAAAGTGTTGTAAGCCAGCTTATCGCACAGGAAAGGTCCGCTCGGGAAGCATTAGTAAAAACTTCTAACATACAATTAGAAGACAGAGTGTTTCGTTCATATGGAATCTTATCCAATAGCCGTATCATTGAAACGAAGGAAGCTGCACGCTGCCTCTCGGATGTTCGGCTTGGTATAGATATAGGTTATTTTAAAAACATGTCCAGAAGTATACTGAATGAATTAATGATACTCACCCAGCCAGGATTTTTACAGCAGTATGCAGGCGGGCCTTTACGCCCCCATGAAAGGGATATAAGAAGGGCTGCTCTAATTCGAGAAAGATTAAGAATGGAAACAGAAAAAGAAGAATGAGGAGGAAGAGACTATGATGTTCGGCCGATTTACAGAGAGGGCACAAAAAGTATTGGCATTGGCTCAGGAAGAAGCAATTCGCCTGGGACATAATAATATAGGAACAGAGCATATTTTACTAGGCTTGGTTCGTGAAGGCGAAGGAATTGCTGCTAAAGCCTTGTACGGTCTTGGCCTTGGTGCTGAGAAAATTCAAAAAGAGGTTGAAAACTTGATTGGAAAAGGCCAGGACACTCCACAGTCCATTCATTACACACCTCGTGCCAAAAAAGTAATTGAGCTTTCCATGGATGAAGCGAGAAAGCTCGGTCATTCTTATGTGGGAACTGAACATATTTTGTTAGGCTTAATTCGTGAAGGTGAAGGCGTCGCGGCAAGGGTTCTAAATAATCTTGGTGTCAGCCTTAACAAAGCACGCCAGCAGGTTCTTCAACTGCTTGGAAGCAATGAGTCAGGGGGACATCAAGGCGGATCATCTACAACTGCGAATACTCCTACCCTTGATAGCCTTGCCCGGGACCTAACAGCAATTGCACGGGAAGGCAGTCTTGATCCAGTGATTGGACGCAGCAAGGAAATCCAGCGTGTTATTGAGGTTTTAAGCCGCCGTACAAAAAACAACCCTGTTCTCATTGGGGAACCTGGTGTTGGTAAAACCGCAATTGCTGAAGGCCTTGCCCAACAGATTGTAAGTAACGAAGTGCCGGAAATTCTCCGTGACAAGCGGGTAATGACACTTGATATGGGTACAGTGGTTGCAGGAACTAAATACCGCGGTGAATTTGAAGACCGCTTAAAGAAAGTAATGGATGAGATTCGCCAGGCGGGAAATATCATTCTTTTCATCGATGAGCTGCATACACTTATTGGTGCAGGAGGAGCTGAAGGCGCAATTGATGCCTCCAATATCCTAAAGCCATCACTAGCCCGCGGAGAGCTGCAGTGTATCGGTGCCACCACACTTGATGAATACAGAAAGTATATTGAAAAAGATGCAGCATTAGAGCGCCGTTTCCAGCCAATTCGTGTGGATGAACCTACTGCTGAAGAATCCGTTCAAATTTTAAAAGGATTGCGTGACCGCTATGAGGCTCACCATCGTGTAACAATTGGCGATGATGCAATTGATGCGGCAGTTAAATTATCAGACCGATATATTTCTGACCGTTTCCTTCCGGATAAAGCAATTGATCTTATTGACGAAGCAGGCTCAAAAGTACGCCTGCGCTCTTACACTACTCCACCAAACTTAAAAGAGCTTGAAATGAAGCTGGAGGATGTTAGAAAAGAGAAGGATGCAGCGGTTCAAAGCCAGGAATTCGAAAAAGCGGCTTCCTTAAGGGATACTGAACAGCGCCTGCGTGAACAACTCGAAGAAACGAAGAAAAATTGGAAAGAAAGACAAGGAAAAGAAAACAGTGAAGTAACAGTTGAAGATATTGCGAGTGTCGTATCCAGCTGGACTGGAATTCCTGTTTCAAAGCTTGCACAGACTGAAACTGAAAAGCTTCTTAATCTAGAAGAGCTGCTTCACTCTCGTGTAATTGGCCAGGAAGAGGCAGTTAAAGCAGTTTCTAAGGCGGTTAGACGTGCCAGAGCGGGGCTTAAAGACCCTAAACGTCCAATTGGCTCCTTTATCTTCCTGGGACCGACCGGTGTAGGTAAAACGGAGCTTGCTCGTGCATTGGCTGAAGCTATGTTCGGCGATGAAGATGCGATGATCCGTATTGATATGTCAGAGTATATGGAAAAGCACTCAACATCCCGCCTAGTTGGTTCACCTCCAGGATATGTAGGTTTTGAAGAAGGCGGACAATTAACAGAGAAGGTTCGCCGCAAGCCATATTCCGTCATCCTTTTAGATGAAATTGAAAAAGCACATCCAGATGTATTCAATATTCTACTTCAGGTACTTGAAGATGGACGCCTTACAGATTCGAAAGGCCGTACGGTGGACTTCCGCAATACTGTTTTAATTTTGACATCTAACGTAGGTGCTGAGGCGCTGAAACGAAATAAGTATGTCGGCTTTAATATTCAGGATGGAGAACAGGATTATAAAGACATGAAGGGCAAAGTCATGGAGGAACTCAAAAAAGCATTCCGGCCTGAGTTCCTTAACAGGATTGATGAAATCATTGTCTTCCATGCTCTTGAAAGGAAGCAGCTTCAGGAAATTGTTTCACTTATGTCGGATGCCCTCGTTAAGCGTCTTAAAGAGCAAGACATCAACCTTGAGCTGACTGAGGCAGCAAAAGACAAAATTTCCAAAGAGGGATATGACCCTGAATACGGAGCACGGCCACTGCGCAGGGCCATCCAAAGACATATTGAAGATCGTCTGTCTGAAGAACTGCTTAAAGGCACCATTTTAACCGGGCAGCATGTTATAATAGATATAGAAAATGATGACTTCGTTGTAAAAACAGAAAAAACAGCAGCTGAAAAAACTGAATTAGCTAAGTAAATGCTTTCAATGTATAGAATATAAACAAGGGGAGGTACACAAAATGAAAAACGTGTACCTCCTTTTTAGATAAGTAATTTTATAAGGACAAGCGCCTCCACTAGTGAATTCTACGGTTCCATTCCGCACTGCTCCACTTAAAAGCTCCTTTTTTATGTACTTGTAGTTCCGTCGGATAGGTTACTTTTTACTACTAATTGGGCGCTTGCGCTTTTCTAAAGAAAGGGAGAAAGAGATGGCTAAGAGAAAAACAAAGTTTATGTGCCAGGAATGCGGCTATGAATCGGCCAAGTGGATGGGTAAATGCCCTGGTTGTGGTGAATGGAACACGTTGGTGGAAGAAGTGGAGGTTACAGGGACAAAACGCCGAGGGGCATTTGCTCACGCAGAGGGCGGTGCCGCTACCCTGTCTAAGCCGTCTCCGATTACATCAATTGAAACAATCAGTGAACCGAGAATATACACAGATCTGAATGAACTGAACCGGGTTTTAGGGGGAGGAGTCGTCAAAGGATCTTTAGTGTTAATTGGCGGTGATCCGGGTATCGGTAAATCCACTTTGCTTTTACAGGTTTCATCCCAGCTCGCCAATAAAAACCATTCTGTTCTCTATATATCCGGAGAGGAATCACTAAGGCAGACCAAACTCCGTGCGGACCGCCTCGGAGTATCTTCTGAAAACCTTATGGTCTACTCAGAAACAAACCTTGAGGAGATAAGCCGTACAATTGAAACGGTGAATCCTGCTTTTGTTATTATCGACTCCATACAGACAGTGTTTCATCCAGAGGTAACATCTGCACCAGGAAGTGTTTCACAGGTTCGGGAATGTACGGCAGAGTTAATGCGTATAGGAAAAACAAAGGGTATTGCCATTTTTATCGTAGGTCATGTAACGAAAGAAGGCAATATAGCCGGGCCAAGGCTGCTCGAACATATGGTAGATACGGTTCTTTATTTTGAAGGAGAGCGGCATCATACGTATAGGATTTTAAGGGCTGTTAAAAACCGTTTCGGTTCCACTAATGAGATGGGAATTTTCGAAATGAAGGAATTTGGATTGGAAGAGGTAGAAAATCCATCGGAGATTTTCCTTGAAGAAAGGTCTCAGGGAGCCGCAGGGTCCACTGTAGTTGCATCAATGGAAGGAACCCGCCCGGTGCTGGTGGAAATTCAGGCGCTTATATCCCCAACCAGCTTTGGGAATCCAAGAAGAATGGCAACGGGTATAGATCATAATCGAGTACCTTTGCTAATGGCAGTTTTAGAAAAACGGGTTGGTATGCTTTTGCAAAATCAGGATGCCTACTTAAAGGTGGCTGGTGGAGTCAAATTGGATGAGCCTGCAATTGACCTTGCCATTGCCGTGAGCATTGCCTCCAGTTTCCGTGATAAGCCAACAAGGGCTACTGACTGCATTATCGGTGAGGTGGGCCTTACAGGAGAGATTAGAAGGGTTTCGAGGATTGAACAGCGTGTGCAGGAGGCCGCAAAGCTTGGCTTTGAAAGGGTCATCCTCCCTGCTAATAATTTAAGCGGATGGACCGGGCCTAAAGGAATTGAATTGATTGGAGTTTCCTCTGTAAGTGAGGCGCTAAAAATTGCATTAGGGGGGTAATGGATGGAAAATAAGAAGCCTGCCGAGCAAAGCACCAGTGATATTCTAAAGTTAGTTGCACCAGGCACGCCGCTCAGGGAAGGGATTGATAATGTCCTGAGGGCAAAGACGGGCGGACTGATTGTCGTCGGATATAACGAAAAAATGAAAACAATCGTTGATGGCGGATTTCAAATTAATTGTCCCTTTACTCCCAGTTTTCTGTATGAACTGGCAAAAATGGACGGGGCAATTATCTTAAATGAATCAGGAACTAAAATCCTTATTGCCAATGCACAGCTTGCTCCGGACCAGGGTGTTCCTTCTGCGGAAACAGGCATGCGCCACCGGACAGCTGAGAGGGTCGCCCGCCAGACAAAATCACTTGTAATTGCTATTTCACAGAGAAGAAATGTTATAACCCTTTATCAGGGGAATTTTCGTTACGCACTCAGGGAAATTGGCGTCATCTTGGCAAAGGCAAATCAGGCAGTCCAAACTCTTGAAAAATATAAGACCGTTCTTGAGCAAAGTATTTCCTATCTGGGGATCCTGGAATTTGAGGAGTCTGTAACCTATAACGATATCCTCCAGGTTCTTCACCGATTTGAATTGATTTTTAAGGTTAAGAATGAGCTGCTGGCTTATCTAAGTGAGATGGGAACAGAGGGAAGGTTAATCCGGCTGCAAATGGAGGAAATCCTAACAGATCTTGAAGAGGAACTCATTTTTATCATTATGGACTACTCCATTAACCGGGAACTAAAGCCGCAAGATGTCATTAACCGCCTTCAGGCGATTTCAGGAAGCGAAGTTATTGAGGACATAGTCATTTTAAAGATGCTCGGTTATCAGGGGTATGTTCCATTGGATGAATTTAAAAGCCCCCGTGGATACAGGATATTAAATAAAATTCCCCGGCTTCCTGCGGTCATAATAGAAAACCTGGTAAAAAGGTTTGAAGAGCTGCCTAATATGTTAGCAGCGTCAGTTGAAGATCTGGATGATGTTGAAGGAATTGGAGAAGTACGGGCCAGAAAAATAAAGGAAGGTTTTAAGCTGATAAAAGAAAGACTTTTTACTGGGCGTCTCCTTTAAAGCAGGCGAACACCTATATGTTTGACAACTCATTTTTAGCGGTGCTAACCTAGAAGAGACTGAAAAACACATTTTTGTTGGTTTTAACGAAAAATATATAAAATAGTCAGGTTTCAATTCTGCTATTTTGTTTATAATGATTAAAAGGAGGTGAAGGAATGTTAAGACGTATTGTTCAAGCTTGTTTTCTGATTATTGGAGGCACGCTTGGGATATTCTTGATTCCGGATTTATTAACATTGTTGAAGCTGAATGACATCTCAATAATAAGTAACTCATATGTCACGGCTATTGTTGGTGCAATTATATTTTATCTTATTACTTTTTGGGCAGTGGATTATGTTACTGATTTTATTAAGTGGCTGGAGGATTCACTTGTTAGAATTCCGGTTACAGACGTAATCTTTGGAAGTGTAGGCCTCATTGTAGGTTTGTTCGTCGCTTTTTTAATTGGATATGCCCTAAGTGGTTTGAACGTCCCTGTTGTTAATACAGTTGCACCAATACTGCTAACTTTGTTGTTTGGATATCTTGGTTTTCAGGTTGGATTTAAGAAAAGGGATGAAATGCTTGGCCTTTTTACAAGCCGCAAAAAGAAATCTGGGGAAGATGAAGGAGAAAAAGCTGAAGGGAAATCTCTGAAAATCCTCGATACGAGTGTTATTATTGATGGTCGTATTGCGGACATTTGCCAGACTGGCTTTTTGGAAGGAACGATCATTATACCTCAGTTTGTACTGGAGGAATTGCAGCATATTGCCGACTCTTCTGATGTTTTAAAGCGAAACCGCGGCCGCCGTGGTCTTGATATTTTAAATCGAATTCAAAAAGAGCTCTCTATTAATGTGGAAATGTATGAAGGAGATTTTGATGATATACAGGAAGTAGACAGTAAGCTTGTAAAACTTGCTAAATTAATGAATGGGATTCTTGTAACAAACGATTTTAATTTAAATAAAGTTTGTGAGTTCCAGAATGTATCGGTGTTAAATATTAATGACTTGGCTAATGCGGTGAAACCGGTGGTTCTTCCTGGTGAAGAAATGAATATACAGGTAATTAAAGAAGGAAAAGACCACCACCAGGGTGTAGCTTACCTGGACGATGGCACTATGATTGTTGTGGAAGAAGGCAGAGAATATATTGGCAGGAGAATTGATGTTCTTGTCACAAGTGTTCTGCAGACATCTGCTGGCAGAATGATTTTTGCCAAGCCTAAACTATTAGAAAAAGCACTGTAAACAGATAGGGGTCAGATTATGTCTTACCAGGTTATCCTTCCTGCTGCAGGCCAGGGGAAGCGGATGGGAGCAGGGAAGAATAAGCTCTTATTAGAGCTGGATGGTATTCCTTTATTAATCCATACACTGAAGGTATTCGAAAAGGACCCGGATTGTGAGAAAATCATTCTTGCTATTAATCCCCAGGATGAAACTGAATTCAAAGGATTGATTGAACAGTTCGGTCTAAAAAAAATAGATGGCCTTGTTCCTGGTGGAAAAGAGCGACAGCAAAGCATTCATAACGCATTAAAGACTGTGGAAAAAGGGGAATTGATCCTTGTCCATGATGCAGCGCGCCCTTTCATCCAAACAGATGCTATTAGCAGGCTGACTGAACAAGCGAGACAAACCGGGGCAGCTATTTTAGCTGTACCCGTAAAGGATACTATAAAAAAAGCGGAAAACGGGAAAGTTACAGAAACAGTCGATCGCTCAAGCTTGTGGGCCGTACAAACCCCACAAGCTTTTCGTATTTCAATTCTCAAGGGAGCTTATGAACTCGCTGAAGAAGATGATTTTCTGGGTACAGATGATGCAAGCTTAGTAGAACGGCTTCCGCATCCTGTTTCAGTAATAGAAGGCGATTATGATAATATAAAATTAACAACGCCCGAGGACTTATTTTTTGCAGAAGCTATCCTAAAAAAGAGAGAAGCAGCAAAATAAAGGGCAGTTATCGAAGTAAATACCATGTTATTTTTTAAAAAGGAGAATGTTAAATGTTTCGGATAGGTCAAGGATTTGATGTCCACCAATTAACGGAGGGGCGTCCGCTTATTATCGGGGGAATTGAAATCCCTTATGAAAAAGGATTGCTGGGACACTCTGATGCAGATGTACTTTTGCATACAGTTGCGGATGCATGCCTGGGAGCTATTGGTGCAGGAGACATTGGCAAACATTTTCCTGATACAGATGAGAAATTTAAAGATGCAGATTCGGCAAAGCTATTGGCCCACGTATGGGAGCTTGTCCGTGAACAGGGATATGTGCTCTTGAATGCAGATTGTACGATCATTGCCCAGAAGCCAAAGATGGCTCCATATATTGAACAAATGAAGGAACGCATAGCACAGCTGCTTGAGGCTACTCCAGACCAAGTCAATGTGAAGGCAACAACTACTGAAAAGCTTGGATTTACCGGCAGGGGAGAGGGAATCGCATCCCAAGCAGTCGTCCTGCTGAAAAAGGCGGAAGGGTAATAGTCTTTTAAAAACGGCAGTGTTAAAATAGGAAAAGCGGAATATGATTCCGATGCTATTACAGGAGGCACTTTGTATGTCAAAAGAAGTTAGAGTTCGATATGCTCCAAGTCCAACGGGACATTTACATATTGGTAACGCCCGTACGGCACTTTTTAACTATTTGTTTGCCCGCAGTCAGGGCGGAAAGTTTATCATCCGGATAGAAGATACCGATAAAAAGCGGAATATTGAAGGCGGAGAACAAAGCCAGCTGAAGTACCTAAAATGGCTTGGCATGGACTGGGATGAAAGTGTGGATGTTGGAGGAGAGTACGGTCCTTACAGACAATCTGAAAGAAATGATATTTATAAAAAATATTATACTCAGATGCTTGAAGAAGGCAGTGCTTATAAATGCTATTGTACGGAAGAAGAGCTTGAAGCGGAGCGAGAAGCACAGCTTGAACGCGGAGAAACTCCAAAGTACTCAGGAAAATGCCGCCATCTGACCAGAGAAGACCAGCAGCGCCTGGAAAGTGAAGGACGTAAGCCAAGCATCCGTATTGTTGTACCGGAAGGAAAAGTATACACCTTTAATGATATGGTTAAAGGAGAAGTATCCTTTGAATCAGAAGGTATGGGTGACTATGTCATGATTAAGAAGGACGGAACTCCTACTTATAACTTCGCTGTGTCCATTGATGATCATTTAATGGAGATCTCACATGTATTGCGCGGAGACGACCATATTTCCAATACACCAAAGCAATTGGTTGTTTATGATGCACTTGGCTGGGAACCGCCTGTATTTGGGCATATGACATTGATTGTAAATGAAAGCAGGAAAAAGTTGAGCAAACGTGATGAGTCGATTATCCAGTTTATCGAGCAGTATGAAGAACTGGGTTATTTACCTGAAGCTTTGTTTAATTTTATTGCTTTGCTCGGATGGTCGCCGTCAGGTGAGGAAGAGATTTTCTCAAAAGAGCAGTTTATTGAGATTTTCGATGCGGACCGTCTTTCCAAATCACCTGCACTTTTTGACAAGCAAAAGCTTGCCTGGATGAACAACCAGTATATTAAAAATGCAGAACTTGGTGATCTTGTGAAAATTACTCTTCCCCATCTTATTAAATCGGGACTGCTTCCGGCCGAGATGACAGAAGAGGAAAAAGCTTGGGCAACAAATCTTATTGCGCTGTTCCAGGAAAAGATGAGTTATGGTGCAGAAATTGTTGAACTGTCGGATATGTTTTTTAAGGAAGAAGCAGAATATGAAGAAGAGGCAAAAGAAGTTTTAGCTGGGGAAACAGTACCGCAAGTATTGAAGGCTTTTTCAGAGGAACTGGAAAACCTTGCTGAATTTAAATCAGAAGGTATTAAGGCTGCCATGAAAGCTGTCCAAAAATCAACCGGCCAAAAAGGTAAAAATCTTTTTATGCCAATCCGTGCGGCTGTTACTGGCCAGACACATGGTCCGGACCTGCCTCAGACAATTGAACTTGTAGGAAAAGCTAAGGTTCAAAACCGACTTCAGAAATTAATTGGTTAACATTCAAAGGAAAATGTAATATAGTATAAGAAAAGTGGAAAGCACCCGTTTCCGGTGCTGCACCTACTCAGTTTTCAAAATGTTATTAACTTATATCTAAAGCGCCGATAAGGAAAAGTAAAAAAATGATGCTTTTTAGAGAAAACCATCACCGGCTGAAAGTGGTTTAAGCCTCTCATTTTTTGAAGTGCCCCTTTGAGTCCTATTTTGAAAGGATATCTATCCTAGTAGATTTGGGCGGAACCTTCCGTTACAAGGCTAAGTTGAGATCGATGATTATGGGCTGTTCTTGGGAAATTACAGCATACGTAAAGGTCTAAACAGAGTGGAACCGCGCCTTCAGCGTCTCTGTCTATATGACAGGGACGCTTTTTGTTTTTATCTTAGGGCCGCCGTGCTCTCATTGCATGAAAAAACAGCAGGAACTTATTATGGTTAAATGCTCAAGTCTGAAGGAGCCTATACAAAGTAATAATAAAAGGGGGAAGAGGGATGTTTAAAAAGTGGAAAGAGGATATTGAGGTTGTTTTTGAGCAGGATCCGGCTGCCCGCACCTATCTTGAAGTAATTTTAACTTATTCTGGTCTTCATGCCATTTGGGCACATAGGGTTGCTCACGCATTTTATAAACGTAAATTTTATTTTATTGCCAGAGTTATTTCCCAGGCAAGCAGGTTTATGACCGGAATTGAAATTCATCCCGGAGCCAAAATAGGCCGCCGATTTTTTATTGACCATGGCATGGGAGTCGTCATTGGTGAAACCTGTGAAATAGGAGATAATGTCACTGTTTTTCAGGGAGTTACCCTAGGCGGAACCGGCAAGGAAAAAGGAAAGCGGCATCCAACCATAAAAGATAACGCCCTGATCGCAACAGGTGCAAAGGTCCTGGGTTCAATTACGATAGGAGAAAACTCGAAGATTGGAGCAGGGTCAGTTGTGTTGAAGGAGGTTCCTCCCAACAGTACTGTAGTCGGCATACCAGGGAAAGTAGTAATAAGAGATGGAGTCCGTATAAAGAAGGACTTGAATCACTGTGATCTTCCGGATCCAGTTGCAGACAGATTCCAGGTTTTAGAAACTCAAGTTGAGCTATTAAAGCAGGAGATTAAAGAGTTACATGAAGAAAGGAGCAAGGTCAATGGCCATTCAGCTTTATAATACATTAACACGCCAAAAGGAGGTATTCGTTCCCCTCGAAGAAGGCAAAGTGAAAATGTATGTATGCGGACCAACCGTTTATAACTATATCCATATTGGAAATGCCCGTCCGGCGATTGTTTTTGATACAGTACGCCGCTACTTAGAATTTAGGGGATATGACGTTCAGTACGTCTCCAATTTTACCGACGTTGATGATAAATTAATCCGCGCCGCAAAGGAGCTTGGAGAGGACGTACCAACAATTGCCCAGCGGTTTATTGATGCGTATTTTGAGGATGTATCAGAATTGGGCTGCAAGAAGGCAAATATACATCCACGTGTAATGGAAAACATGGATATTATTATTGAATTTATAGGTAAACTAATCGAAAAAGGCTTTGCATATGAATCAAACGGTGATGTTTATTACCGTACCAGGAAGTTTGATGATTACGGAAAGCTTTCGCATCAGTCCGTTGATGAACTAAGAGTAGGTGCAAGAATTGAAGTGGGCGAAAAGAAACAAGATGCCCTGGATTTTGCCTTATGGAAAGCAGCCAAAGAGGGAGAGATTTACTGGGAAAGCCCATGGGGAATTGGCCGGCCCGGCTGGCATATTGAGTGCTCGGCGATGGCTAAAAAGTACCTGGGCGAAACAATTGATATCCATGCCGGCGGACAGGATTTGACTTTTCCGCATCATGAAAATGAAATTGCTCAGTCTGAAGCACTAAACGGCAAAACGTTTTCCCGTTATTGGATGCACAACGGGTATATCAACATCGACAATGAAAAAATGTCCAAATCACTTGGGAACTTTGTCCTTGTTCATGACATCATTAAAAAGCATAACCCGCAAGTACTCAGATTTTTTATGCTGTCAGTTCACTATCGCAATCCAATCAATTACAGTGAAGAATTGCTTGAGAATACAAAGGCTGCCTATGACAGGCTGATGACTTCCTACCAAAACCTGAAGCACAGGAAGGAAGCAAGCACGAATTTGACGGAAAACAATCAGGAATGGCTGGATAAAATAAAGGCTTTACACCAGCAATTTATTGAGGATATGGATGATGATTTTAATACAGCAAAAGCAATTTCCGTATTATTCGATTTATCCAAGCTATCGAACTATTATCTACTCGAAAAGAATACAGCAGCAGAAGTAATCGATACGTTCCTTCAGGAATTTGAAGACTTGTTCCAGGTTCTTGGACTTTCAATCGGAAAAGAAGAATTGCTTGATGAGGAAATTGAAGCGCTTATTGAAAAACGGATCCAGGCCCGAAAAGATCGAGACTTCCAGCTTTCTGACCAGATCAGGGATCAGCTGAAGGAAATGAATATTATTTTGGAAGATACACCTCAGGGCACAAGATGGAAAAGAGGCTGATACATGCTTCAGTATGATGAAAATGTTAATGCAAAACAGCTAAACAGCCTTGCTCTTGCTTATATGGGTGACGCAATCTTTGAGGTATATGTAAGGCGTCACCTTCTGCAAAGCGGAAGGGTAAAGCCCAATCACCTGCACCGAGAAGGAACAAAGTATGTTTCTGCCAAGGCTCAAAGCCAGATACTTTTTGAAATAAAGAATAAAGGTATATTAACTGAAATGGAAATGGCCGTTGTTATGAGAGGCAGAAATGCCAAATCAGGCACAGTGCCAAAAAACACGGATGTTCAGACATATCGTTACAGTACAGCTTTTGAGGCATTAATGGGATATCTTTATTTAACAGGTGACATAAGCCGCCTCGAGGAATTAATCTCATTGTCGTTAAAATATGTGGATGAAACGAAAGGAGGAGCAAAAGGATGAGTGAGGAATACATCACTGGCAAAAATCCGGTTATTGAAGCATTGAAGGCAAATCGGGATATCAACAAAATTCTTATTGCTGAAGGATCGCAAAGAGGGCAAATGACTCAAATTATTCAGCTTGCCAAAGAAACAAATGTTTTGGTTCAGTTTGTACCCAAGAAAAAAATTGACCAGTTAACAGACACCATTCACCAGGGGGTTCTCGCGTTTGTTGCAGCTTACCAATATGCGGAAATCGATGACCTGTTCCAGGCAGCGGAAAAAAGAAATGAGTCGCCTTTCTTTTTGCTGCTGGATGAGATTGAGGATCCCCATAACCTGGGTTCCATCATGAGAACTGCTGATGCAGTTGGAGCTCATGGAATCATTATTCCTAAACGAAGAGCGGTCGGGCTGACGGCAACAGTTGCCAAGGCATCGACTGGCGCTATTGAGCATATACCAGTCGTCCGTGTAACCAATATGGCCAGAACCATTGAAGAGTTAAAAGAGCGGGGCGTATGGATTGCCGGTACAGATGCGAGTGGTAAAGAGGACTACCGGCAAATGGATGGAACAATTCCATTGGGGCTCATTATTGGAAGTGAAGGCAAGGGCATGGGCAGGCTTATAAAAGAAAAATGTGATTTTCTCATCCGCTTGCCAATGGCAGGAAAGGTAACATCTTTAAATGCTTCTGTTGCGGCAGCCCTGTTAATGTATGAGGTTTACCGGAAGCGCCATCCTCTTGAGGGGTAAAAATGGACATCCTCCTTGTTGATGGATATAACATTATTGGCGCCTGGCCTGAGCTGCGGGTTCTGAAAGAAAGGGATCTCGCAGCAGCCAGGGACCGGCTAATAGAAAAGATGGCCGAATATCAGGGCTATTCCGGCTATCGGGTAATCATCGTTTTTGATGCTCATTATGTTCAGGGGAACGAAAAAAAATATAAAAATCATAGAATAGAAGTTATTTTTACAAAAGAAAATGAATCAGCCGATGAACGTATTGAAAAAATGGCAATCCGGCTAAATAGCAGAACAACGCAAATTCACGTAGCAACATCCGATTACACGGAGCAGTGGGCAATTTTCGGGCAAGGCGCTTTAAGAATTTCGGCCAGGGAACTATTAACCGAGATGAATGAGGTTGAAAATAAAATAAATAAGAGAGTAAAGAAAATTCAAGAGAAACGGCCATTCTCTAAGATACCGCTATCGGATGAAGTGGCAGAAATTTTCGAAAAGTGGCGCAGAGGTGACAAATGAGCATTGACGCTAAAAAAAGACCTACTGTATAATATTTCTAACTATGCGTTTCTGGTCGGAGGGGATCTGAGTGAGTTTAGACTTCAAAATAAAAATCAACGACAAGCTATTTCTGCTGGATGATGAAGAAATTGTTGATTTAGTGCATAAAGGCGATACTGAAGCACTCGATTATTTAATCCATAAATACAGAAATTTTGTTCGAGCCAAAGCAAGATCCTACTTTTTAATTGGAGCAGACAAAGAAGATATTGTACAGGAAGGCATGATAGGGTTATATAAAGCCATACGTGATTTTAAAGAAGATAAACTCACATCCTTCAAGGCTTTTGCTGAACTTTGCATCACGAGACAAATCATCACAGCTATCAAAACCGCCACAAGGCAAAAGCATATTCCCCTCAATTCTTACGTTTCTTTGGACAAGCCTATTTATGATGAAGATTCCGACCGTACTCTAATGGATGTCTTGTCAGGAGCAAAAGTAATGGATCCCGAAGAATTAATCATAAACCAGGAAGAGTTTGATCATATCGAATTAAAAATGAGTGAACTATTGAGCGATTTAGAACGGAAGGTATTAGCTCTTTATCTTGATGGCCAATCCTATCAGGAAATCTCTGAGGAACTTAACCGTCATGTAAAGTCCATCGACAACGCTCTTCAGCGGGTAAAAAGGAAACTTGAGAGATATTTGGAGATTCGGGAGTTTTCTTTTTAGATTGTCTTATAAGTTATGGCGGTTCTATGAAACCGTTATCTCCTCATATTGACATTAAATAGGGGGCATGTTACAGTTTTAAGGACTAAAAGCAGTACCTGGCAGGTGTGAATATGACAAAAAAAATAATTCTTGCATGTGCAAATTGCGGATCACGAAATTATACAACGGCCGGGAATAAACAAGCTAATCCTGAGAGATTGGAATTGAGCAAGTTTTGTAAAACGTGCAACGCCCATACAATTCATCGTGAAACAAAATAACTCACATAAATTTTAGCAATTCCCATAGATGGAGGTCACAAAAAATGCAGCGTTTAACCAAGTTCTTCAGTGAAATAGGCCGTGAAATGAGAAAGGTCAGCTGGCCAAGACGCAAGGAATTAACCCGCTACACCATCACTGTTTTATCAACAGTTGCATTCGTTGCTATATTTTTCGCTATTATTGATTCAGGTATTTCAAAATTGATCCGTTTAATTCTTGAATAACCATAACCATTTCATGGTATAATGGAGAATATCAAAGGAAATTTTTTGTAAAGCCCGTTTAACGGGTTTTTTAATTTGTCCAAGAAAAGCGAAAGCGTCTTGGTTTAATGATTAAAGGCTTGACGCGCTACGTCCTGTTGCAACGCATATCTCATCCACATTTGTGGGCCTCCGACAGGCATAATACGAGGGAGAGGCACTGGAGCTAGACATCATTAAGTGAAACTCGTATTGATGACGATTAAAATAATTAGATTTAGAGCAGGGAGGGACGGACGAATAGTCCTCTTGAATGGAAAAGAATTGGTATGTTGTTCATACGTACTCAGGGTACGAAAACAAGGTTAAAGCAAACCTTGAAAAACGTGTAGAATCAATGGGTATGTCAGATAAGATTTTTCGCGTGGTTGTACCGGAAGAAGAAGAAACTGATTTTAAAAATGGTAAAAAGAAAGTTGTTAAACGCAAAGTTTTTCCTGGATATGTATTAGTTGAGATCATTATGACTGATGACTCCTGGTATGTAGTCCGGAATACTCCTGGGGTCACAGGCTTTGTCGGCTCTGCGGGTTCAGGATCAAAGCCTACAGCGCTTTTGCCAGAAGAAGTTAATGTGATTCTGAAGAGAATGGGTGTAGAAGAAAGACGCGCAGATATTGATTATGAAATTGGCGAGACAGTAAGAGTCAAAGAAGGTCCGTTTGCTAACTTCACTGGAAGCATTGAAGAAATGGACAAGGATAAGTCTAAATTGAAGGTTCTTGTTAATATGTTCGGACGGGATACCCCAGTAGAACTTGACTTCACACAGATCGATAAATTATAAAAGATGAGCTTAAATGCCCGATTAGGGCGGTAGATACTGGACATTAGAGATGGATAGTTACTAGTTTTTAAAGAAAAATCATCCTATATTCCAAAATAACTTGAAATGAATTGTAAAAAGTGATAATATTTCATAGGTCAGTATGTCTTGGACAACGAGACTGGACATATGTTATCAAGTTCTTTATTTTATATAAAGGCTATTGTTGAGTGGGAGGGGTTTTCCCCTATTACCACATCACGGACTTTAAGGAGGTGTGTCTCGTGGCTAAAAAAGTAATTAAAGTTGTAAAATTGCAAATTCCTGCGGGTAAAGCTAACCCGGCTCCACCGGTTGGTCCAGCATTGGGTCAAGCAGGTGTTAACATCATGGGATTCTGTAAAGAGTTTAACGCTCGTACAGCAGATCAAGCTGGTTTAATTATTCCTGTTGAAATCACGGTTTTTGAAGACCGTTCATTTACATTTATTACGAAAACTCCTCCTGCTGCCGTTCTTTTGAAAGTAGCAGCTGGAATCCAGTCTGGTTCAGGCCAGCCTAACCGTAATAAAGTAGCAACAGTTAAACGTGATAAGGTACGCGAGATTGCTGAACAGAAAATGCCTGACCTAAACGCAGCTAGCGTTGAAAGCGCAATGCGCATGGTTGAAGGTACTGCACGCAGCATGGGTATCGTTATCGAAGACTAATCAAGGCGAAACTGTTTTGGTATGATTGGGGTTGCGAGGCTGAATTTGTTCACTCGCAACCTTTATTCGTACCGCAGAAAAGCCTGTGCTTTTCTTGATGCCCAGCTGGGTGTCGCGAAGTGGGAGGTTATTCCGCTAAAACCACAATCTAGGAGGAAATAAAAATGGCTAAAAAAGGCAAAAAGTATGTAGAAGCTGCAAAGCTTGTTGACAATACTAAAGCTTATGCGATTGCTGAAGCAATCGAACTAGCGAAGAAAACAAACTTCGCTAAATTTGATGCAACTGTTGAAGCTGCTTTCCGTCTGGGCGTAGACCCTAAGAAAGCTGACCAGCAAATCCGTGGCGCGGTAGTTCTGCCAAACGGCACTGGTAAAACTCAACGCGTTCTAGTTTTCGCTAAGGGCGAAAAAGTAAAAGAAGCAGAAGCAGCTGGCGCAGATTATGTTGGAGATGCAGAATACATCACTAAAATTCAGCAAGGCTGGTTTGATTTTGATGTAATCGTTGCTACACCTGACATGATGGGTGAAGTTGGTAAGCTTGGCCGTGTGTTAGGACCTAAAGGCTTAATGCCTAACCCTAAAACTGGCACTGTTACTTTTGATGTAACTAGAGCTATTAACGAAATCAAAGCTGGTAAAGTTGAATACCGCGTTGATAAAGTAGGAAACATTCATGTTCCTATCGGCAAAGCTTCTTTCGAAGATCAAAAGCTTGTTGAAAACTTCAACACAATTTTTGATACTTTAGTAAAAGTTAAGCCTGCTGCTGCAAAAGGTACTTACATGAAGAACGTTACTGTTTCTTCTACAATGGGACCTGGCGTAAAAGTAGATCCTTCAACTGTAACTGTAAAATAATACAAATTGACAATTTGAATTGTATTTTATATAATCATTTTTGTTGTTTGAATAAATTAAACATTTGTACCGAAGACAGCAGGTGCCAGCCGGCTTAATTCCCTGCCGAGGTAATACGATATAAATTATTGTATTAAACCTCCGTGTCTTCTTGATATGGAGGTTTTTATTTGCCCGGTATAAATGCATCAACTACAGGAGGTGTAAAGATGAGCAATGTAATTGAACTTAAAAAGCAAATCGTTGACGAAATCACAGCTAAGTTCCAAGCTAGCCAATCAACTATCGTTGTTGACTACCGTGGATTGACTGTTGGTGAAGTAACTGAACTTCGTAAACAACTTCGTGAAGCAGGCATCGATTTCAAAGTTTACAAAAACTCAATGACTCGTCGTGCTGCTGAAGCTGCAGGCCTTTCAGGTCTAAATGATGCTTTAACAGGTCCGAATGCAATTGCATTCAGTAATGAAGATGTAGTAGCGCCAGCTAAAATTCTTAATGACTTCGCTAAGAAAAATGAAGCTCTTGAGATTAAAGCAGGTGTAATCGAGGGTAATATCACTTCTGTTGAAGAAGTTAAAGCTCTTGCTGAACTGCCATCACGCGAAGGCTTGCTTTCTATGCTGCTTAGCGTACTTCAAGCTCCAATCCGCAATCTTGCTCTTGCTGCAAAAGCAGTTGCAGATCAAAAAGAAGAACAAGGCGCGTAAGCTTCACTTTGGTTAAAAAATAAAAAACCTAAAATCCCAAGGAGGAAATATATCATGACTAAAGAACAAATCATTGAAGCAGTTAAAAGCATGACTGTTTTAGAACTTAACGATCTTGTTAAAGCAATTGAAGAAGAATTCGGCGTAACTGCTGCTGCTCCTGTAGCAATGGGTGCTGTTGCTGGCGGCGCTGCTGTTGAAGAACAAACTGAGTTTGACGTTGTTCTAACTAGCGCTGGCGACCAAAAAATTAAAGTTATCAAAGTTGTTCGTGAAATCACTGGTCTTGGACTTAAAGAAGCAAAAGACCTTGTTGACAACACTCCAAAAGCTGTTAAAGAAGGCGCTTCTAAAGAAGAAGCTGAAGAAATCAAAGGCAAACTTGAAGAAGTTGGAGCTGGCGTTGAAGTTAAGTAATCTGACTGTAAAAAAGCTCGCTGCATAAGCGGGCTTTTTTTAACTTTTTAAATTCATCTTTTTGCTTTTCTCTATTAAATGAAATATAATTCATTTCGTATCTGTTTTTCCTCTATAGTATCTTCATTATTTATTCACCGCTGGAGGTGATGATTTTGACTGAACATTACTATTCCCGAACCCAAAAAGTTGAAAGTGACCCTAAATATTGGGAGTTTGCCCTTTTGAATACCCATTTCCGTTTTAAAACCGATAATGGAGTATTTTCAAAGAGAGAGGTAGACTTTGGTTCGCGGCTATTAATAGAAACATTTAATCTTCCTGAAACAGACGGAAAGATACTTGATGTTGGCTGCGGATATGGTCCAATTGGGCTCGCTATTGCGAAACACCATGAGCAGAGGTCAGTACATATGGTGGATGTAAATGAACGGGCATTGGAACTGGCGCAGGAAAATGCCAAAATCAATAACGTTAGCAACGTGGAGATTTATGAAAGTGACCGGCTTAATGAAGTGAAAGAAACAGAGTTTGCGGCAATTCTCACTAATCCTCCTATCAGGGCAGGAAAAAAAGTTGTCCATGAGATTTTTGAACAAAGCCATGATCATTTAGTGCAAGGCGGAGAATTGTGGGTTGTTATTCAAAAAAAGCAGGGGGCGCCCTCTGCAATTGAAAAATTAAAAGAGTTGTATGGTCATGTTGAGGTTGCAGCAAAAGAAAAGGGTTATTTTATCCTAAGAGCTAAAAAAGATTGACTGTGAAATGTCACTATGTTAGTATTGTACAATGCCAACATAATATTTTCTGGATTATTCCCTTTTTTACCCTTTTTTGTTGTATAAAAGTGGATAAAGACGGAAAAGATGACAAAATAATAGTCAAAAATGTGAAAATGTGGTTTTTAAGGAAAAAACCCTTTTTCTTTTTGTCTTATGAAAAGGCTGTGATTTTCCTTTTTGTAAGGCGCAAATAGATTTTAATAAAGCTTGATTTGAGGGGTGAATCAGTTGACAGGTCAACTAGTTCAGTATGGACGACACCGCCAACGAAGAAGTTACGCGCGAATCAGTGAAGTTTTAGAATTACCAAATCTAATCGAAATCCAAACCTCTTCTTATCAATGGTTTCTTGATGAGGGATTGCGTGAGATGTTCCAGGACATTTCTCCAATTGAAGACTTTACTGGTAACCTATCACTGGAATTTATTGATTATAGCCTTGGCGAACCAAAGTATTCCGTTCCGGAATCAAAAGAAAGAGATGTTACTTATGCAGCACCACTGCGTGTGAAGGTACGTCTTTTAAACAAAGAAACAGGAGAAGTAAAAGACCAGGAAGTTTTCATGGGTGATTTCCCGCTTATGACTGAGACAGGCACCTTTGTAATTAATGGTGCTGAACGTGTTATCGTATCTCAGTTGGTTCGATCTCCGAGTGTTTATTTCAGCGGAAAAGTCGATAAAAACGGAAAAAGAGGATACACAGCTACTGTAATTCCGAATCGTGGCGCCTGGCTGGAATATGAAACCGACGCAAAAGACGTCGTGTATGTCAGGATAGATCGTACTCGGAAATTGCCCGTTACGGTTCTTTTGCGTGCCCTTGGAGTTGGCTCTGATCAAGAAATAATCGAGTTAATCGGAGATAATGAATATATCCGAAATACGCTTGAAAAAGACAATACAGAAAGTGTTGAAAAAGCACTTCTAGAAATCTATGAGCGACTTCGTCCAGGCGAACCGCCAACAGTTGACAACGCAAAGAGTCTTTTAGTCTCAAGATTTTTCGACCCTAAGCGTTACGACCTGGCAAATGTAGGACGCTATAAGATTAATAAAAAGCTTCATATTAAAAACCGTCTGTTTGGACAGCGTCTTGCAGAGGCCTTAGTTGATCCGGACACAGGTGAAATTATTGCGGATAAAGGAACACTTCTTGACCGCCGTAATCTAGACAGGATTATCCCTGCGCTTGAAAAGAACATTAATTTTGGTAATTTCCATCCATCAGGTGGAGTAGTAGAGGATGACATTCTTCTTCAATCCATTAAGATTTACGCTCCTAATGATGAAAATGAAAAAGTAATTAATGTAATTGGAAATGCTTATGTTGAAGAAGCGGTGAAGAATATTTCCCCTTCTGATATTATTTCATCCATCAGTTATTTCTTTAACCTGCTTCACGGAGTGGGAGACACAGATGATATTGACCATCTGGGTAACCGCCGCCTTCGTTCTGTTGGTGAATTGCTGCAGAACCAGTTCCGTATTGGTTTATCAAGGATGGAACGTGTTGTTCGTGAAAGAATGTCCATTCAGGATACAGCAACTATTACACCGCAGCAGCTAATTAATATTCGTCCGGTTATTGCTTCAATTAAGGAGTTCTTTGGAAGCTCTCAATTATCGCAATTTATGGATCAAACAAATCCGCTTGCAGAATTGACGCATAAGCGCCGTCTTTCAGCACTCGGACCAGGTGGACTTACACGAGAACGTGCCGGCTTTGAGGTGCGTGACGTTCATTATTCTCACTATGGCCGTATGTGTCCGATTGAAACGCCTGAAGGACCAAACATTGGTCTTATCAACTCCTTATCCTCTTTTGCAAAGGTAAACCGCTTTGGTTTCATTGAAACTCCATATCGAAGGGTTGACCCGGAGACAGGAAAAGTGACAAGCAGGATCGACTACCTGACTGCAGATGAAGAAGATAACTATGTTGTTGCCCAGGCAAATTCACGCCTTGATGAAGATGGTTCGTTTATTGATCAGGATATCGTTGCCCGTTTCCGTGGCGAAAATACAGTTGTTAATCGTGATAGAATTGACTACATGGATGTATCTCCAAAGCAGGTTGTATCTGCGGCGACCGCATGTATTCCGTTCTTAGAAAACGACGACTCCAACCGTGCCCTGATGGGTGCGAACATGCAGCGTCAGGCTGTTCCATTGCTGCAGCCTGAAGCACCAAGAGTTGGAACTGGTATGGAATATGTATCAGGTAAAGACTCCGGCGCGGCTGTTATTTGTAAATCTGATGGTATCGTTGAACACGTTGAAGCACGTGAAGTGTGGGTTCGCGAAACACATGAGGTTGACGGACAGGAAGTCAAAGGTGACCTTAAGAAGTACAGAATGCTTAAATTCATTCGTTCCAACCAGGGTACCTGCTACAACCAGCGTCCAATTGTAGCTGTAGGAGATCGTGTAACAAAAGGTGAAATCCTTGCGGACGGACCTTCTATGGAACTTGGTGAACTGGCTCTTGGCCGTAACGTCCTTGTTGCTTTCATGACTTGGGACGGATACAACTATGAAGATGCAATTATTATGAGTGAACGTCTTGTTAAAGACGATGTATATACTTCAATTCATATTGAAGAATATGAATCAGAATCACGTGATACTAAGCTTGGACCTGAGGAAATTACACGCGATATTCCAAACGTTGGTGAAGATGCACTTCGCAATTTGGATGAGCGCGGAATTATCCGAATTGGAGCCGAAGTTAAGGATGGAGATCTTCTTGTTGGTAAAGTAACTCCAAAGGGAGTAACTGAACTGACAGCGGAAGAAAGGCTATTACACGCTATCTTTGGTGAAAAAGCCCGTGAAGTCCGAGACACTTCACTTCGTGTTCCGCATGGCGGAGGCGGAATCGTTCTTGACGTTAAAGTATTTAACCGTGAAGACGGAGATGAACTGCCACCGGGTGTTAACCAGCTTGTTCGTGCGTATATTGTTCAAAAACGTAAAATTCATGAAGGCGATAAAATGGCAGGACGCCACGGTAATAAAGGGGTTATCTCCCGAATATTGCCTGAAGAAGATATGCCTTTCCTTCCTGATGGAACACCGGTTGATATCATGTTAAACCCACTAGGGGTTCCTTCTCGTATGAACATTGGACAGGTGCTTGAACTCCATCTTGGAATGGCTGCAAGGGCACTTGGAATCCATGTAGCAACTCCTGTATTTGACGGAGCACGAGAAGAAGATGTTTGGTCTACAATCGAAGAAGCAGGTATGGCCCGTGACGCAAAAACAGTCCTGTATGATGGCCGCTCAGGTGAGCCGTTTGATAACCGAGTGTCTGTTGGTGTCATGTACATGATCAAACTTGCGCACATGGTTGACGATAAGCTCCATGCGCGTTCTACTGGTCCTTACTCTCTTGTTACGCAGCAGCCTCTTGGCGGTAAAGCTCAATTCGGCGGACAGCGTTTCGGAGAAATGGAAGTTTGGGCTCTTGAAGCTTACGGTGCTGCTTATACACTTCAGGAAATATTGACAGTGAAGTCCGATGACGTTGTCGGCCGTGTGAAAACATATGAGGCAATTGTTAAAGGCGAAAATGTTCCTGAACCGGGCATTCCTGAGTCTTTCAAGGTATTAATCAAAGAACTTCAAAGCTTGGGTATGGATGTTAAGATGCTTTCCAGCGATGAGCAGGAAATTGAATTACGCGATACAGATGATGATGATGATATTCATCAATCAGATACATTAAACATTACTCCTGAAAAAAATAGTTTTGAATCCGAAAAAGTGGGTTCCAAAGAGTAATAAAGAGGGAATTTAGGCCAAATAGCAAAAGTTGTTTGGCCTTATCCGCTCGTTTAGGGAAAACCTGGATATCGAAAGGGAGGTAGGCCCCTTGCTGGATGTTAATAATTTTGAGTATATGAAAATCGGTCTTGCTTCACCCGATAAGATCCGTTCTTGGTCTTTTGGTGAAGTAAAAAAACCGGAAACCATCAACTATCGAACACTGAAGCCTGAAAAAGACGGTCTCTTCTGTGAACGTATTTTTGGTCCGACAAAAGACTGGGAATGTCACTGCGGAAAGTATAAACGCGTCCGTTATAAAGGCGTTGTTTGTGACCGATGCGGAGTTGAAGTAACACGCGCTAAGGTACGTCGTGAGCGCATGGGCCATATTGAATTGGCTGCTCCTGTATCACACATATGGTATTTCAAAGGCATTCCAAGCCGTATGGGTCTTGTTTTGGATATGTCACCCCGTGCACTTGAGGAAGTTATTTACTTTGCTTCATACGTTGTAACTGAATCAGGAGATACTGCTCTCGAGAAAAAACAGCTATTATCTGAAAAAGAATATCGTGCATACCGTGAAAAGTATGGAAGCAAATTCCAGGCTTCCATGGGTGCGGAAGCGATTAAAAAGCTTCTTTCTGATATTGATTTAAATAAAGAGGCTGACACTCTTAAAGAGGAATTAAAAACTGCACAAGGCCAGCGCCGTACTCGCGCTATCAAACGCCTAGAAGTAGTTGAGGCATTCCGTGGTTCAGGCAATGAGCCTTCATGGATGATCCTTGATGTTCTTCCGGTTATTCCTCCGGAACTTCGTCCAATGGTACAGTTGGATGGAGGAAGATTTGCTACTTCTGACTTGAACGATTTATACCGCCGTGTCATCAACCGGAACAATCGCTTAAAGCGTTTATTGGACCTTGGTGCTCCAAGCATTATTGTTCAAAACGAAAAGCGTATGCTCCAGGAAGCTGTTGACGCATTAATTGATAATGGACGTCGCGGAAGACCGGTTACTGGTCCTGGTAATCGCCCGTTAAAATCTCTTTCACATATGCTGAAGGGGAAACAGGGACGTTTCCGTCAAAACCTGTTAGGAAAACGTGTTGACTATTCGGGCCGTTCTGTAATCGTTGTAGGTCCAAATCTAAAAATGTATCAATGTGGTCTTCCAAAGGAAATGGCAATTGAACTCTTCAAGCCATTTGTTATGAAGGAACTAGTTGAAAAAGGATTGGCTCACAACATCAAGTCTGCAAAACGCAAAATTGAAAGATTATCACCTGATGTATGGGATGTACTAGAAGAAGTTATTAAGGAGCATCCGGTTCTTCTGAATCGTGCCCCTACACTTCACAGACTCGGAATTCAGGCGTTTGAACCAACTCTTGTAGAAGGCCGTGCAATCCGCCTTCACCCGCTTGTATGTACTGCATACAACGCTGACTTTGACGGTGACCAAATGGCTGTTCACGTACCGCTTTCTGCTGAAGCCCAGGCTGAAGCACGTATGCTGATGCTTGCTGCCCAAAACATCCTTAATCCGAAAGATGGAAAGCCGGTTGTTACTCCATCCCAGGATATGGTGCTAGGAAACTACTACCTCACACTTGAAAGAGAAGGTTCAGTAGGCGAAGGTATGGTCTTTAATGATACAAATGAAGCCCTTATCGCATATCAAAATGGCTACGTTCATCTGCATACAAGAGTTGCCGTGCATGCAGGCTCATTGAAAAATGAAACATTTACGGAAGAACAAAATCACCAGCTTCTACTTACTACAGTAGGAAAGCTTGTGTTTAATGAAATCTTGCCGAAATCGTTCCCATATATTAATGAACCAACAAGAGATAACCTGGAAGTAAAAACACCTGAAAGATACTTTGTCGAAAAAGGTGCAGATATAAAAGCAAGAATTAAGGATCTTCCATTGGTTGATCCGTTTAAAAAGAAAATTCTCGGAAATATCATCGCAGAAGTATTCAAGCGATTCAAAATCACTGAAACTTCTAAGATGCTTGACCGTATGAAGGATCTAGGATTTAAGCACTCAACTAAAGCCGGTATTACTGTTGGTGTGGCTGATATCGTCGTACTTCCTGAGAAGCAGGAAATTTTGACAGAAGCCCAGCATAAAGTAGATAACGTTTTGAAACAGTTCAGACGTGGTCTTATCACTGAAGAAGAGCGCTATGACCGTGTTATCTCTATTCGGAGCCAGGCGAAAGATGTAATTCAGGGTAAACTGATGAAGTCTTTGAATAAGACGAATCCAATTTTTATGATGAGTGACTCTGGTGCCCGTGGTAACGCGTCCAACTTTACCCAGCTTGCTGGTATGCGTGGTCTGATGGCCAACCCGGCCGGCCGTATTATCGAGCTCCCAATCAAATCAAGTTTCCGTGAAGGATTAACCGTTTTGGAATACTTCATTTCAACTCACGGTGCGCGTAAAGGACTTGCTGATACAGCTCTTAAAACAGCTGACTCTGGTTACCTGACTCGACGTCTGGTTGACGTAGCGCAGGATGTAATCGTCCGTGAAGATGATTGCGGAACTGACCGTGGACTCGTTATACAAGCTTTGAAAGATGGCACTGAAATTATTGAATCCCTGGAAGAACGTTTAATTGGCCGTTATGCACGCCGCGCAATCAAGCATCCGGAAACAAAAGAAGTTTTAGTTCCGGAGAATGGCCTGATCACAGAGGATCTTGCTGAAATAATTGTAGGCACAGGCATAGATGAAGTTAATATCCGTTCCGCCTTTACATGTAATACACGCCATGGTGTGTGTAAGAAGTGTTACGGACGCAATCTGGCAACTGGCCAGGAAGTGGAAGTGGGCGAAGCGGTTGGTATTATCGCTGCTCAGTCAATCGGTGAGCCAGGAACGCAGTTAACAATGCGTACCTTCCATACCGGTGGTGTTGCTGGAGACGATATTACACAAGGTTTGCCTCGTATCCAGGAAATTTTTGAAGCACGTAACCCTAAAGGGCAGGCAGTCATTTCCGAAATCGAAGGTGTGATTGTTGGCATTAATGAGGGTCGTGACCGTCAGCAGGAAATTGTTGTACAAGGTGATGTTGAATCAAGAACATATACAGCTCCTTACACAGCAAGACTCAAAGTGGCAGTTAATGATAAAGTACATCGCGGAACTGAAATGACTGAAGGTTCTATCGACCCGAAAGAACTTATCAAGGTCAGAGACGTTGGCGCTGTTCAGGAATACTTGCTTCGCGAGGTACAGAAAGTATACCGTATGCAGGGTGTTGAAATTGGTGACAAGCACATTGAGGTAATGGTACGCCAGATGCTTCGTAAAGTACGTGTTATTGATGCCGGTGAAACTGAGGTTCTGCCAGGTACTTTGCTTGATATACATCAATTTACAGATGCGAACGAGAGAGCGCTTCTTAGCGGTAAACTCCCAGCAACTGGCCGTCCAGTTCTTCTTGGAATTACCAAAGCATCTCTTGAGACTGATTCCTTCTTGTCAGCAGCTTCCTTCCAGGAAACTACAAGAGTTCTTACAGACGCAGCTATTAAAGGTAAACGCGATGAGCTTCTTGGCCTAAAAGAGAATGTTATCATCGGTAAACTTGTTCCAGCAGGAACAGGAATGCAGCGTTACCGAAGGGCTGAACCTGTATTTGCTGGTACAGAAACAGAAGAAATGACAATCGAGTAATTTTTATGAGCGGCACTTGCGATGGAGCAGGTGCCGCATTTTGAAAGAAACAAGATCTTTATTGGAATAGAAGGTGTGAGACTCCGGGAAAGCAGGACCAAGTGAGACTTCACAGGCGCAGAGCGCCGGATGCTCACAGACTGCCGGCGGAAAGGGAGCGCCTGAAGTGAAATCTAAAGGAATGTTTAACTTTCATAGAAAACGATTTTTCAAAGTTGTGTTGACATTAGATTCACTAGATGTTAATATATCAAAGGTGCTCCTATTCACCTGATACTTTGGAGGATATCAAAAATGTCTTATGAAAAAGTATTACGGGCTAAAGAAGTCAGTATAGGGACAAAACAGACAGTCAAAGCACTTAATGAAGGTACGGCCAAAGAGGTTATTATAGCGGAGGATGCTGATCCAAAACTCACTGATCCTGTTATAAATATTGCTCTTAAGAAGAAAGTGCCTGTCCATTATGCCGATACGATGAAAAAACTCGGAAAAGCATGTGGGATAAAAGTTGGTGCCGCAGCTGTTGCTATTATCAGTTAAAAACTGTTTTTGTAGATAGATGAGTCTGCAAAAACTTTGTTTTTGCAAAAAAATGAACCACCTGGATGTGTGGGTCAACAAAGTCGTGAAAGGAGGAAAAAACATGCCTACTATTAACCAATTAGTGCGTAAACCTCGCCAAACAAAAGAGGAAAAGTCAAAATCACCTGCACTTAATAAAGGTTACAACAGCTTCAAGAAATCACAAACAAATGTATCTTCACCACAAAAACGCGGAGTATGTACTCGTGTTGGTACAATGACTCCAAAGAAACCGAACTCAGCGTTACGTAAATATGCTCGTGTACGTTTGACAAACGGTATTGAGGTGACTGCATACATTCCTGGTATTGGCCACAACCTTCAAGAGCACAGTGTTGTTCTTATTCGCGGAGGACGTGTAAAAGACTTACCAGGGGTACGTTACCACATCGTTCGTGGTGCGCTTGATACAGCTGGAGTTAACAATCGTATGCAAGGCCGTTCTAAGTACGGTACTAAGCGTCCGAAAGCACCAAAGAAATAAACACTCTAAAAATAGAAGATTTTTTTGAAAGGAGGAAATTACATGCCTCGTAAAGGTCCTGTAGCAAAAAGAGACGTTTTGCCAGATCCGCTTTACAATTCAAAGTTAGTTACTCGTCTGATCAATAAAATGATGGAAGACGGTAAAAGAGGTAAGTCCCAGGCTATTCTTTATAACGCGTTCGATACTATTCGTGAGCGTTCTGGAAAAGAGCCAATGGAAGTATTCGAAGCAGCACTTAAAAATATTATGCCAGTTCTTGAAGTTAGAGCCCGCCGTGTAGGTGGAGCTAACTATCAAGTACCAGTTGAGGTGCGACCTGACCGCCGTACAACACTTGGTCTTCGCTGGTTGGTAAACTATTCTCGTCTTCGTGGTGAGAAAACAATGGAAGAGCGTTTAGCTAATGAAATCCTTGATGCTGCCAACAATACAGGTGCTTCTGTTAAAAAACGTGAAGACACTCATAAAATGGCTGAAGCAAACAAAGCGTTTGCTCACTATCGTTGGTAATCTAACCTTCAATATAAAATTTTTCATACTAGGAAGGAGAAAGACCCAATGGCAAGAGAGTTCTCCTTATTTAACACTCGTAATATCGGTATCATGGCTCACATCGATGCCGGTAAAACGACTACCACTGAGCGCGTACTTTATTATACTGGCCGTATCCATAAGATCGGTGAAACTCATGAAGGCGCTTCTCAAATGGACTGGATGGAGCAAGAGCAGGAACGTGGTATCACAATCACTTCTGCTGCAACAACTGCACAATGGAAAGGCCATCGCGTAAACATCATTGACACTCCAGGACACGTAGACTTCACAGTTGAAGTTGAACGTTCCCTTCGTGTTCTTGATGGAGCTGTGGCTGTACTTGATGCACAGTCTGGTGTAGAACCCCAAACTGAAACAGTTTGGCGTCAAGCTACAACTTACGGTGTACCTCGTGTAGTTTTTGTTAACAAAATGGATAAAATCGGTGCTGACTTCTTGTACTCTGTGAAAACAATACATGAGCGTCTGCAGGCTAATGCACATCCAATTCAACTTCCGATTGGTGCCGAAGATGAATTCGAGGCTATCATCGACTTAGTTGAAATGAATGCAGTATTCTACGGAAATGACTTGGGCACAGATATCGAAGTCCGTGAAATTCCTGAAGAACACAAAGCACTAGCTGAAGAATACCGTGAAAAGCTTGTTGAAGCAGTAGCAGAATTAGATGAAGAATTAATGGAAAAATACCTTGGCGGTGAAGAAATCACTAAAGAAGAGCTGAAAGCAGCGATTCGTAAAGGTACCGTTAATGTAGAATTCTACCCTGTTATCTGTGGATCTGCATTTAAAAACAAAGGTGTTCAGTTAATGCTTGATGCTGTAATTGACTATCTTCCATCTCCACTTGATGTACCTGCAATTAAAGGTCATGCAGTAGATGACGACGAAGATGTTATTGAACGTCATTCAAGTGATGAAGAGCCATTTTCAGCTCTTGCATTTAAAGTTATGACTGACCCTTATGTTGGTAAATTAACGTTCTTCCGTGTTTACTCTGGTACTTTAGAGTCTGGATCATATGTCCAAAACTCTACAAAGGGCAAGCGTGAGCGTATCGGACGTATCCTTCAGATGCACGCAAACAGCCGTCAGGAAATCGCTAAGGTTTTTGCCGGTGATATTGCAGCAGCTGTTGGTCTTAAAGACACTACAACTGGTGATACTCTATGTGATGAGAAAAACCTTGTTATCTTAGAGTCTATGCAATTCCCTGAACCAGTTATTCAGCTTTCAGTTGAACCAAAATCAAAAGCTGACCAGGACAAAATGGGTCAAGCTCTTCAAAAGCTTCAAGAGGAAGACCCAACGTTCCGTGCTCATACTGACCAAGAGACTGGTCAAACCATCATTGCTGGTATGGGTGAGCTTCACTTGGATATCATCGTTGACCGTATGCGTCGCGAATTCAAGGTAGAAGCAAATGTTGGTGCTCCACAGGTTGCGTACCGTGAAACTTTCCGTGGTTCTGCTCAGGTAGAAGGTAAGTTCGCACGTCAATCTGGTGGACGCGGACAATACGGACACGTTTGGATTGAGTTCTCTCCAAATGAAGAAGGAAAAGGTTTTGAATTTGAAAACGGAATCGTCGGCGGTGTAGTTCCTCGTGAATACATTCCTGCTGTACAAGCTGGTCTTGAAGATTCTCTTGATAGAGGTGTTCTTGCAGGTTATCCGCTAGTAGATATCAAAGCAAGATTGTTCGATGGATCTTACCATGATGTTGACTCTTCTGAAATGGCGTTTAAAATTGCAGCTTCTATGGCTCTTAAAAACGCAGCATCTAAGTGTAAGCCTGTAATCCTTGAACCAGTAATGAGAGTTGAAGTTGTTATTCCTGAAGAATATCTTGGGGATATCATGGGCCAAATTACTGCACGCCGTGGCCGTGTTGAAGGTATGGAAGCACGCGGTAACGCACAAGTTGTTCGCTCAATGGTTCCACTATCTGAAATGTTTGGTTATGCTACAGCACTTCGTTCAAGTACACAAGGCCGTGGAGTATTCTCCATGCACTTCGATCACTATGAAGAAGTACCAAAGTCAATTTCTGAAGAAATCATCAAAAAAAATAAAGGTGAATAATTGATTTTCACCTATATATCAAGTATAACTACTTATATAAGCATGGAAACTGTGAAACTGAGTCGACCTTTTTCACAGTTCCATCTCTATAATACTTAACCTTATAATTTAAAGGAGGATTTCTCTAATGGGAAAAGCTAAATTCGACCGTTCTAAGCCCCATGTTAACATCGGAACAATTGGTCACGTTGACCATGGTAAAACAACTTTAACTGCTGCAATCACTTCTGTTCTAGCAAAGACAGGTAAAGCAGAAGCTCGTGCATATGATCAAATCGACGGAGCTCCAGAGGAAAGAGAGCGTGGTATCACAATCTCTACTGCACACGTTGAGTACGAAACTGATGCACGTCACTATGCACACGTTGACTGCCCTGGACATGCTGACTATGTTAAAAACATGATCACTGGTGCTGCTCAAATGGACGGCGGTATCCTAGTTGTTTCTGCAACTGACGGCCCAATGCCACAAACTCGTGAGCACATTCTTCTTTCTCGTCAAGTAGGTGTACCTTACCTTGTAGTATTCATGAACAAGTGTGACATGGTTGACGACGAAGAACTTCTTGAATTAGTTGAAATGGAAATTCGTGACCTTCTTACTGAGTATGAGTTCCCTGGCGATGACATTCCTGTTATCAAAGGTTCTGCTCTTAAAGCTCTTGAAGGCGAAGCTTCTTGGGAAGAAAAAATCTATGAACTAATGGATGCTGTTGATAGCTACATCCCAACTCCAACTCGTGACACTGAAAAGCCATTCATGATGCCAGTTGAGGACGTTTTCTCAATCACTGGTCGTGGAACAGTTGCTACAGGACGTGTTGAGCGTGGACAAGTTAAAGTTGGTGACGTAGTTGAAATCGTAGGTTTCACTGAAGAGCCAAAATCTACAACTGTAACAGGTGTAGAAATGTTCCGTAAGCTTCTTGACTTTGCTGAAGCTGGCGACAACATTGGTGCCCTTCTTCGTGGTGTAGCACGTGAAGAAATCGAGCGTGGACAAGTTTTGGCTAAGCCAAAGACAATCACACCTCATACAAAGTTCAAAGCTGAAGTTTATGTATTATCAAAAGAAGAAGGTGGACGTCATACTCCATTCTTCACAAACTATCGTCCACAATTCTATTTCCGTACTTCTGATATTACAGGCATCTGTAATCTTCCAGAAGGCGTTGAAATGGTTATGCCTGGCGACAACATCGAAATGTCAGTTGAACTTATTGCACCAATCGCTATCGAAGAAGGAACTAAGTTCTCAATTCGTGAAGGCGGCCGTACAGTAGGCGCTGGCGTTGTAGCAACTATCACTGAATAATAATTGTAGTTTAAAAACAGGCGGATGACGATCCGCCTGTTTTTTGTTGTTTTAATTAACTTACATTTAAATGATTTTTGTAATGAAGTTATCAGCATAGTAATGGCACAAATATATCAGGATTTCTGGAAAAGGCTGTTTTTTTATAAAGTTTTTATTTCAAATGAATTATAAACAACCAATTTACGTACGAAAACCTTTGAGCTTGAATCACGGTTCTATTCGGACAGCATTGGTAAGCCGGAGAGAATTCGAGTCTGAAACAGGGAAGTATTCGGACAGCATTGCTAAATCAAAGTGCCTTCGAGTCTGAAACAGGGATGGATTCGGACGGCATTAGTAAATCAGAGTGCTTTCGAGTCTGAAACAGGGATGGATTCGGACGGCATTAGTAAAACAGAATGCTTTCGAGTCTGAAAGTATTTAGTATTTTCTAGATTTATATGGATGTACACTGATTAAAACAAAAGCGTTTCAGGTTTTACAACGAGAAATAAAAACGTGTTTCTTCTATATAATATATTTAAAAACAAGAATACACCTAAGGTGAGTGGTTATTTCTGGAGCTGCAGAAAATGCCTTGAAAAGTATGATGTTTGCCGTTATAATAATAAAAGTGTGTGAGGCATAAAAGAAAAACGAAAACATGTTGCGTTTGGTTTATGTTTTATGTATAATAGACAATGTTGGTCTTTGACAGCGATGAAGTGGAAGGTTGCTGACACACCCGGCCGCTTTGCCATGGCGAGTGTGTGGGAAATTTCTACTGAGAAAATGTCTATTTTAAAAATAGGCGAAAAGGAGGGAAAATAATGGCAAAACAAAAAATTCGTATTCGTTTAAAGGCGTATGATCACAGGATTCTTGATCAATCCGCAGAGAAGATTGTGGAAACTGCAAAACGTTCAGGTGCAGCGGTGTCTGGTCCGATACCTCTTCCAACTGAAAAGACGATTTACACAATTCTGCGTGCGGTTCATAAGTATAAAGATTCTCGTGAACAGTTTGAAATGCGCACTCACAAGCGTCTTATCGACATCATCAACCCAACGCCACAAACAGTCGATTCGTTAATGCGTTTAGACTTACCGTCAGGCGTTGACATTGAAATTAAACTTTAATAGATATTTTATAAATTATAGGAGGTGTGACTAATGACCAAAGGAATCTTAGGAAGAAAGATTGGTATGACTCAAGTATTTGCTGAAAATGGTGACTTAATTCCGGTAACTGTAGTTGAGGCTGCATCTAACGTAGTTCTTCAAATGAAAACTACTGAGAACGATGGTTATGAAGCAATCCAACTTGGTTTTGAAGACAAGCGTGAAAAGCTTTCAAATAAACCTGAAAAAGGCCATGTTGCAAAGGCGAATACTGCTCCTAAGCGCTTCGTTCGCGAATTACGCGGAGTTGAATTAGCTGGGTATGAAGTTGGTCAAGAAGTCAAAGTTGATATTTTCGCAGCAGGCGATGTAATTGATGTAACAGGAATTTCAAAGGGTAAAGGTTTCCAGGGCTCAATCAAGCGCCACGGACAATCACGCGGCCCAATGGCTCACGGTTCCCGTTATCACCGTCGTCCTGGTTCAATGGGACCTGTTGCTCCAAACCGTGTATTCAAAGGCAAAGCATTGCCAGGACGTATGGGTGGAGAACAAGTAACAGTACAAAACCTTGAGATCGTAAAAGTTGACGCTGAGCGTAACTTACTTTTGATCAAAGGTAATGTTCCAGGTGCGAGAAAAGCATTATTAAAAATTAAAAGTGCGGTTAAAGCATAATTAATTTATAAGAAAGGAGGAACAAAGGAATGCCTAAAGTAGCATTATTTAACCAAACTGGCTCACAGGTTGGTGAAATCGAACTTAACGATTCTGTATTCGGCATTGTGCCTAACCAACACGTATTATTCGAAGCGATTGTTATGCAAAGAGCTTCGTTACGTCAAGGTACTCATAAAGTAAAAACACGTTCTGAAGTAGCCGGCGGTGGACGTAAGCCATGGCGCCAAAAAGGTACTGGACGTGCGCGTCAGGGTTCTATCCGTTCTCCACAATGGCGCGGAGGTGGAACTGTATTCGGTCCTGTTCCACGCAGCTACAGCTATAAACTACCTAAGAAGGTACGTCGTTTAGCTATCAAATCTGCACTTTCTTCAAAAGTTCTTGAGGAAAACATTTTAGTGTTAGAAAGCCTTGCTTTCGATGCTCCAAAAACAAAAGAATTCAAAACAGTATTAGCAGGTCTTTCTGTTGATAGAAAAGCTCTTGTTGTAACTGCTGACCTTGAAGAAAATGTTGCATTATCAGCTCGTAACATTCCTGGTATAACAGTAGTAACAGCTAACAGCATTAATGTTTTGGATGTTGTAAACCATGACAAGCTGATCATTACTAAAGCAGCGGTTGAAAAAGTAGAGGAGGTGCTTGCATAATGGATGCACGCGATATCATTAAGCGCCCCGTTATCACTGAACGTTCTACTGACCTAATGGCTGAAAGAAAATATACTTTTGAAGTTGATGTAAGAGCTAATAAAACTCAAGTTAAAGATGCCGTTAAAGAAATCTTCGGCGTTAATGTTGAGAAAGTTAACATCATGAACTACAAAGGTAAATTCAAGCGTATGGGAAAATTCGGTGGTTACACAAACAAACGTCGTAAAGCTGTTGTTAAATTAACTTCTGACAGCAAAGAAATCGAATTTTTTGAAGCATAAGAACCTAACAAGAAGAGGAGGGAATAAAAATGGCGATTAAAAAGTACAAACCTACCTCCAACGGTCGTCGTGGGATGACAAGTTCTGATTTCGCTGAAATCACAACTAGCACTCCGGAAAAATCTCTATTAGCTCCGTTAAAGAGAAAAGGCGGCCGTAATAACCAAGGTAAGTTAACAGTTCGTCATCAAGGTGGCGGCCATAAGCGTCAATATCGTATTATCGACTTTAAGCGCGATAAAGATGGCATTCCAGGACGCGTTGCCACTATCGAATACGATCCAAACCGTTCAGCAAATATTGCACTAATTAATTATGTGGATGGAGAAAAGCGTTATATCCTGGCTCCAAAGAACTTGGAAGTAGGAATGCAAGTAACAGCTGGTCCTGAAGCAGATATCAAGGTTGGTAATGCACTTCCACTGGCTAATATTCCAGTTGGTACAGTTGTTCACAACATTGAATTAAAGCCTGGCAAAGGCGGACAATTAGTTCGTTCTGCAGGTACATCCGCTCAAGTTCTTGGTAAAGAGGGCAAATACGTACTTGTACGTTTGAACTCTGGAGAAGTTCGCATGATCCTTGCAACTTGCCGTGCATCTATCGGTCAAGTAGGTAATGAACAGCATGAACTTATCAACATAGGTAAAGCCGGAAGATCACGCTGGTTAGGCAAACGCCCAACTGTCCGTGGATCTGTTATGAACCCTAATGATCACCCACACGGTGGTGGTGAAGGACGCTCACCTATCGGTCGTAAATCTCCAATGTCTCCATGGGGCAAACCAACACTTGGCTATAAGACTCGTAAGAAGAAAAACAAGTCCGATAAATTTATCGTACGTCGCCGTAAAAAATAACGGGATTGACCTACGGTTCCAAAAACGAGCCGTAGAACAATCACGAAGGGAGGTTCAATCATGGGTCGCAGTTTGAAAAAAGGACCTTTTGTTGATGAGCATTTAATCACAAAGATCGAAAAGTTAAATGAAACTGAAGGCAAGCAAGTTGTTAAAACTTGGTCACGCCGTTCTACGATCTTCCCACAATTCATTGGCCACACAATCGCAGTATATGACGGACGTAAACACGTTCCTGTATATGTGACTGAAGACATGGTAGGCCACAAGCTTGGAGAATTTGCTCCAACTCGTGCTTACAAAGGCCATGGAAATGATGATAAGAAAACAAGACGTTAATGAGAGGAGGGCATCTTCATGCAAGCTAAAGCTGTTGCAAGAACAGTTCGTATTGCTCCTCGTAAAGTTCGTTTGGTAATAGATCTAATTCGAGGTAAGCAAGTTGGTGAAGCGGTAGCGATTCTTAACCTGACTCCTAAAGCAGCTTCTCCAATCGTTGAGAAAGTATTAAAATCCGCTATGGCTAATGCCGAGCATAATTATGAAATGGACGTTAATAGCTTAGTTATTACTGAAGCTTTCGTCGACGAAGGACCAACTTTAAAACGTTTCCGTCCTCGTGCAATGGGCCGTGCAAGCGCAATTAACAAACGCACAAGCCATATTTCAATCGTTGTATCAGAAAAGAAGGAGGGATAATCAGTGGGTCAAAAAGTAAATCCGGTCGGTCTGCGCGTCGGTATTATCCGTGACTGGGAATCCAAGTGGTACGCAGGCAAAGACTATGCTGTTCTTTTACACGAAGACATTAAAGTTCGTGAATACATTGCAAAACGTTTAAAAGACGCTTCTGTTTCTAAAGTAGAAATCGAGCGCGCCGCTAACCGTTTGAATGTTACTGTACACACTGCGAAGCCTGGTATGGTTATCGGTAAGGGCGGAACTGAAGTTGAAGCTCTTCGTAAAGCGTTAAACCAGCTTACTGGCAAACGTGTTCATATCAACATTCTTGAAATCAAAAGGGCAGATATCGATGCAAAATTGGTTGCTGAAAATATCGCTCGTCAATTAGAGAACCGTGTATCTTTCCGTCGTGCTCAAAAGCAAGTTATCCAACGTGCTATGCGTGCGGGAGCTAAAGGTATCAAAACAATGGTATCTGGTCGTTTAGGCGGAGCTGATATCGCTCGTTCTGAACACTATAGCGAAGGAACAGTTCCACTTCATACTCTTCGCGCTGATATTGACTATGCTGCAGTTGAAGCTGACACTACTTATGGTAAGCTTGGCGTAAAAGTATGGATCTATCGTGGGGAAGTCCTTCCAACTAAGAAGAAAACTGCGGAAGGAGGCAAATAATATGTTATTGCCTAAACGCGTAAAATATCGCCGTCAGCACCGTGGGAAAATGCGTGGATTTACAAAAGGCGGCGCTGAAGTAACTTTCGGTGAATTCGGTCTTCAAGCAACTGAAGCTTCTTGGATCACAAACCGTCAAATCGAAGCTGCCCGTATTGCAATGACTCGTTACATGAAACGTGGCGGTAAAGTTTGGATTAAAATATTCCCACATAAGCCTTACACAGCTAAACCTTTAGAGGTACGTATGGGTTCCGGTAAAGGTGCGCCAGAAGGCTGGGTAGCAGTTGTAAAACCTGGTAAGGTTATGTTTGAAATTGCGGGTGTTCCTGAAGAAGTCGCACGTGAAGCTCTTCGTCTTGCAATGCACAAACTTCCTATTAAGTGTAAGTTTGTAAAACGAGAAGAAATTGGTGGTGAATCAAATGAAAGCTAATGAACTTCGTGACTTAACCACTGCTGAAATTGAACAAAAAGTAAAATCATTAAAAGAAGAGCTTTTCAACCTTCGCTTTCAATTGGCGACTGGACAACTTGAAAATACAGCTCGTATCCGTGAAGTACGTAAATCTATTGCTCGTATGAAAACTGTAGTTCGTGAAAGAGAAATCGGCTTTAACAAGTAATAATCGAGAGGAGGTTCACACATGAGTGAACGTAACCAGCGCAAAGTTTACACTGGACGCGTTGTTTCTGACAAAATGGATAAAACAATAACCGTTCTTATAGAAACACACAAAAAGCATCCTCTTTATGGTAAACGCGTTAAGTACTCTAAAAAGTTTAAGGCTCATGATGAGCAAAACCAAGCAAAAGTTGGCGACATCGTACGCATCATGGAAACTCGCCCACTTTCAGCTACAAAACGTTTCCGTCTTGTAGAGGTAGTAGAAAAAGCAGTTATCATTTAATTGTTCGGATAAGCTTCAATCCGAAGGGAGGTTACACGCATGATTCAACAAGAAACTCGTTTAAAAGTTGCTGACAATTCTGGTGCACGTGAAGTACTTACAATTAAAGTTCTTGGTGGCTCTGGCCGCAAGTTCGCTAATATTGGCGATGTTATCGTTTGTACAGTGAAACAAGCAACACCAGGAGGCGTTGTTAAAAAAGGCGACGTAGTTAAAGCGGTTGTTGTTCGTACAAAAACAGGTGCCCGCCGTACTGATGGTTCCTATATTAAATTCGATGAAAACGCATGTGTAATTATCCGTGATGATAAGAGCCCTCGTGGAACTCGTATCTTCGGACCAGTTGCACGCGAACTTCGCGAAAACAACTTTATGAAAATCGTATCTTTAGCTCCAGAAGTAATATAATTATAAATTCAAATGCCTTTAAGGAGGTGCGCACAGATGCATGTAAAAAAAGGTGACAAAGTAATGGTCATCTCTGGTAAGGATAAAGGCAAAACAGGAACAATCCTTGCAGCCTATCCAAAACAAAGCCGTGTATTAGTAGAAGGCGTGAATATCGTTAAGAAACATTCAAAACCTTCACAGGCTAATCCACAAGGCGGAATTAACAGCCAGGAAGCACCTATTCATGTATCAAACGTTATGCCTATCGATCCAAAGACTGGAACGCCGACTCGTTTAGGCTCTAAGACGGTTGATGGCAAAAAAGTACGCGTAGCAAAATCCGGTGAAGTTTTAGATAAATAGTTCATAGCAGAAGGGAGGTAAAATGATGAACCGCCTTAAAGAAAAGTACGTAAGTGAAATTACTCCTGCTCTTATGAGCAAGTTCAACTATAAGTCAGTCATGGAAGTTCCCAAGATTGAGAAGATCGTTATCAACATGGGTGTTGGTGACGCAGTAGCAAACGCAAAGGCTCTTGACAACGCTGTAGAAGAGCTTACAACAATTACAGGACAGAAACCTGTAGTTACACGCGCTAAAAAGTCCATCGCTGGATTCCGTCTTCGTGAAGGTATGCCAATCGGTGCGAAAGTTACACTTCGTGGTGAGCGCATGTACCAATTCCTTGATAAATTGGTATCTGTATCATTGCCACGTGTACGTGACTTCCGAGGTGTTTCTAAAAAAGCATTTGACGGCCGCGGAAACTACACTTTAGGTGTAAAAGAACAATTGATCTTCCCTGAAATTGATTACGATAAAGTAAGCAAGGTTCGTGGAATGGATATTGTTATCGTTACAACTGCAAATACCGATGAAGAAGCTCGTGAACTTCTTACACAAGTCGGTATGCCTTTCCAAAAGTAATTGCTAAATAGAATGGAGGCGAAATCGTGGCTAAAAAGTCGATGATTGCGAAGCAAAAACGCACACCTAAATTTCCGGTTCAAGAGTACACTCGTTGCGAACGTTGCGGACGTCCACACTCTGTATACCGTAAATTTAAGCTTTGCCGTATTTGTTTCCGTGAATTAGCATACAAAGGACAAATTCCTGGTGTGAAGAAAGCTAGCTGGTAAAACCCAATTCTGGGAAGGAGGTAAAAATAATGGTCATGACAGATCCGATTGCAGATATGCTTACTCGCATTCGAAATGCGAACATGGTTCGTCACGAAAAGTTAGAAGTGCCTGCTTCTAACATCAAAAAACAGATCGCTGAAATCCTAAAGCGTGAAGGTTTTGTACGTGATGTTGAATATATCGAGGACAACAAACAAGGTATTATCCGTATCTTCTTAAAATACGGTGCAAATAACGAGCGTGTTATCACTGGTTTAAAACGTATCAGCAAGCCAGGGCTACGTGTTTATGCTAAATCAACTGAAGTACCACGCGTACTTAACGGTTTGGGCATCGCACTTGTTTCAACATCAACTGGTGTTGTAACTGACAAAGAAGCTCGTGCAAAGCAAATTGGCGGAGAAGTATTAGGATACGTTTGGTAATAGAGTTTCTGAATGAATGGAGGTGCACTAAATGTCTCGCGTAGGTAAAAAACCAATCGAAATTCCTGAAGGAGTTACGGTTACTTTAGATAATAACAATGTTACAGTTAAAGGAACAAAAGGCGAATTAACTCGTTCTTTTAATTCTGATATCGAAATCAAAGTTGAAGATAACGTGGTTACTGTAACCCGTCCATCTGATTCAAAAGAACACCGTGCGCTGCATGGCACAACTCGTGCTGTTATTGCTAACATGGTTGAAGGTGTTTCAAAAGGATTTGAAAGAGGCTTAGAATTAATCGGGGTTGGATACCGTGCTTCCAAGCAAGGATCCAAGCTAGTGTTAAACGTTGGTTACTCTCATCCAGTTGAAATCGAGCCTGAGCAAGGTTTGGAAGTAGAAGTACCTGCAAATACAAGAATAATTGTTAAAGGTACTGATAAAGAACGCGTTGGCGCTCTTGCTGCCAATATTCGTGGAGTACGTCCTCCAGAGCCATATAAAGGCAAAGGAATCCGTTATGTAGGCGAATATGTGCGTCGTAAAGAAGGTAAAACAGGTAAGTAATGCCGCATAGGTAAACGAAAGGAGTGACGGATATGATTTCGAAGCTTGATAAAAACGCTACTCGCAAAAAGAGACACGCCCGTGTTCGTGCGAAACTTAGCGGAACTTCAGCTCGTCCACGTCTAAATGTGTTTCGTTCCAATAAACATGTTTATGCTCAACTAATTGATGATATCAATGGAGTTACTATCGCTAGTGCTTCTACATTAGATAAAGAATTAGCTCTTGAATCTACAAGCAATCTTGAAGCTGCTCAAAAGGTTGGAGAACTAGTTGCAAAACGCGCAGTTGAAAAAGGCGTTTCAGCTATTGTTTTTGACCGTGGCGGATACCTATATCATGGTCGAGTTAAAGCGTTGGCTGATGCTGCACGTGAGAACGGCCTACAATTTTAATAGACAAAGGAGGGACACATACAAATGCGTCGTATTGATCCAAACAAACTTGAACTTGAAGAACGCGTAGTTACGGTTAACCGTGTTGCTAAAGTTGTTAAAGGTGGACGCCGCTTCCGTTTCACTGCTCTTGTAGTAGTTGGAGACAAAAACGGTCATGTCGGTTTCGGTACGGGTAAAGCTCAGGAAGTTCCTGATGCAATCCGTAAAGCTATCGAAGATGCAAAGAAAAACCTTATCGAAGTACCAATCGTAGGGACAACTCTTCCTCACCAAGTAATCGGACATTTTGGTGCAGGAGAAATTCTTCTTAAGCCTGCTTCAGAAGGTACAGGTGTTATCGCTGGCGGACCAGTCCGTGCGGTACTTGAACTTGCAGGTGTAGCAGATATCCTTTCTAAATCTTTAGGTACTAACACACCAATCAACATGGTTCGTGCTACTTTAGATGGACTTAAACAATTAAAACGTGCTGAAGACGTAGCAAAATTACGCGGAAAATCAGTAGAAGAACTGTTAGGATAAGGGAGGGAAATCAAATGGCGAATAAACTTGAAATTACCCTCACTCGCAGCGTTATTGGTCGTCCTCAAGACCAGCGCGAAACAGTAAAGGCTCTGGGATTACGCAAAGTTAATCAAACTGTTGAACAACAAGACAATGCTGCTATTCGCGGTATGATCAATAAAGTTGCTCACCTTGTAACGGTTAAAGAACTATAATTTGATTCTTTTCTTTCATAAGGAGGTGCCAATATGAAACTTCATGAATTAAAACCTGCCGAAGGTTCTCGTAAAGAGCGCAAACGTTTAGGACGTGGTATCGGTTCGGGTCAAGGTAAGACATCCGGTAAAGGTCACAAAGGTCAGAATGCCCGCTCCGGTGGCGGTGTTCGCCTTGGATTTGAGGGTGGACAGACACCTTTATTCCGTCGTTTGCCAAAACGTGGATTTACAAACATCAATCGTAAAGAGTACGCAGTTGTTAATCTTGATGCATTAAACCGTTTTGAAGAAGGTACAGAAGTTACTCCAGAACTTCTTATCGAATCAGGCGTTGTTAGCAACGAGCGTGCAGGAATTAAGATTCTTGCAAAAGGGAACGTTGAGAAAAAGTTAACTGTAAAAGCTCATAAATTCTCCTCTGCTGCCAAGGAAGCAATCGAAGCTGTCGGTGGAAAAACTGAGGTGATCTAATGTTCCAGTCAATCTCCAATTTTATGCGCGTGGGTGATATTAGACAAAAGATCGGTTTCACCCTTTTAATGTTAATAGTATTTCGTCTTGGTACTTTTATTCCAGTACCAAACGTAAATGCCGATATTCTTGGTGCCCAGGATAAGCTTAGCGTATTCGGCATCCTGAATACTTTCGGCGGTGGCGCCCTGAAAAAATTCTCCATTTTTGCGATGGGAATCATGCCGTATATCACAGCATCGATCATCATTCAGCTGTTGCAAATGGATGTCGTGCCTAAGTTTACGGAATGGTCCAAGCAAGGAGATGCGGGCCGTCGCAAACTTGCTCAATTTACCCGTTATTTCACTGTTGTGCTTGGATTTATCCAGGCATTAGGCATGTCTTATGGGTTTAATAATTTAGCAGGCAATCAATTAATTGAAAACCCGGGAATAGGTACTTATTTATTAATTGCGACAGTTTTAACTGCCGGTACATCTTTCCTGATGTGGCTTGGTGAACAAATCACTTCTAAAGGTGTTGGAAATGGTATTTCCATTATCATTTTTGCTGGTATTGTGGCAGGAATTCCTACTACAGTCAATCAAATATATGTACAGCAATTTGAAAATGCTGGGGACAAACTGTTTATGAATATCGTAACATCTGTCCTCATATTGATTGCCGTTATTGCGATTGTTGTTGGTGTTATCTTTATCCAACAGGCGAACCGCAAGATTCCAATTCAGTATGCAAAGCGTGTAGTTGCTGGCCGTAATCCTGTTGGCGGACAATCAACACATATGCCGTTGAAGGTTAACGCTGCCGGTGTAATTCCTGTAATCTTTGCAATCTCCTTTATTGTGACACCAAGGACAATTGCGTCCTTTTTCCCAACCAATAATGTGACACTCTGGATTCAAAAAATCTTTGATTACTCTCATCCTATTGGTATGGTTTTATATGCAGCGTTAATAATCGCGTTTACTTATTTCTATGCTTTTATCCAGGTTAACCCTGAGCAAGCAGCAGAAAACCTGCAAAAGCAAAGCGGCTATATCCCAGGCATTCGCCCGGGAAAAAGCACACAGGAATATTTAACACGTGTTTTATATCGCTTAACATTTGTTGGATCTTTATTCCTGGCTGTTATCGCCGTTCTTCCGGTTATCTTTATTAAAATAGCGAACTTGCCTGCAACTGCCCAAATCGGCGGAACCAGCCTGCTAATCGTTATTGGTGTTGCGCTTGATACAATGAAGCAGCTGGAAGCGCAGCTAGTTAAACGCCACTATAAAGGTTTCATTAAATAAATGGATTTAGGGGGAATGTTCCCCTTAAACCCAATTTTTAAACCCGAGGGGGTACACGTGTGAATTTAGTTTTAATGGGGCTTCCTGGTGCCGGCAAGGGTACTCAGGCCGAAAAAATTGTCAATAAATACGGCATCCCTCATATTTCGACTGGAGATATGTTCCGTGCAGCTATGAAAGAAGAAACGGAGCTTGGTTTAAAAGCTAAGTCTTACATGGATAAAGGTGAACTTGTTCCTGATGAGGTGACAATTGGAATAGTTCGGGAGCGTCTAAGCAAACAGGACTGCGAAAGTGGTTTCTTGCTTGATGGTTTTCCAAGAACGGTTCCCCAGGCAGAAGCGCTAGAAGAAATCCTGAGTGATTTAAATAAAAAAATCGATTATGTCATTAATATTGATGTAGACCAGGATATTTTGATGGAACGTCTGACAGGACGCCGAATATGCAAAGATTGCGGCGCAACCTATCACCTGGTATTTAATCCTCCTGCAAAGGAAAATGTTTGTGACCGCTGTGGCGGTGAACTTTATCAAAGGGCAGATGATAATGCTGAAACTGTTCAAACTCGTTTGGAAGTTAACATTAAGCAATCTCAGCCTTTGCTAAACTTTTATGAATCAAAAGGGTACTTACGCAATATTGACGGCCAGCAGGATATCAACAAGGTTTTTGCGGATGTTGATCAATTGCTTGGGGGCTTAAAGTAATGATCATTTGCAAAACCCCACGCGAGATTGAGATCATGCGTGAAGCTGGCAAGATTGTTGCTCTGACCCATCAGGAGCTTAAAAAACATATTGCTCCTGGTATAACAACAAAAAAGCTTGATCAGATTGCTGAGGATTTTATTCGCAGTAAGGATGCAATTCCTTCGTTCAAAGGGTATAATGGTTTTCGCGGCAGCATTTGTACGTCAGTGAACAATGAACTTGTTCATGGAATCCCGGGGAGCCGAGTTTTAAATGATGGCGACATTATCAGTATTGATATTGGAGCCAAGTTTAACGGATATCATGGCGATTCAGCATGGACCTATGCTGTTGGAAGTATTGATGAAGAATCCCAGCGTCTTTTGGACGTTACGGAAGAATCACTTTATCAAGGCTTGAAAGAAGCAAAACCAGACGAGCGTCTTTCAAATATCTCTCATGCGATTCAAAAACATGTGGAAGCAAATGGATTTTCCGTTGTGCGCGAGTATGTCGGGCACGGAGTAGGGCAAGACTTACATGAGGATCCGGATATTCCTCATTATGGACCGCCCGGCAAAGGCCCACGTCTAAAGCCTGGGATGGTACTGGCAATTGAACCGATGGTTAATGCAGGAAGTCGGTATGTAAAAACGCTGGCTGATGACTGGACCGTTGTTACACAAGACGGTAAGGTGTGTGCCCATTTCGAGCATACCATTGCAATCACTGAAACAGGTTTTGAGATTCTTACAAAAGCCTAAAAAGCAGGTGATTACATGATCAATGCAGACTCTCTCCCGATACCTGGACAATTTGTTAGAGTTTCCAGAGGACGGGATGCAGGTCAGTATGTTATAATAGTAAGGTTGGCTGATGAAAAATTTGTTTTTCTGGCGGATGGGGATAAACGCAAGTTTGAATCTCCCAAAAAGAAGAACATTCTCCACCTTCGCTTATTTGATCAAGTATCTCCTGAAGTTCATAACAGTATTATGGAAACAGGTCGTGTAACAAATGGAAAACTTCGTTATGCTCTTGCGAAGTTTTTGAATGAACACCTATCTGAAATAGAGAAGGGAGACGAGATCGATGGCGAAAGACGATGTTATTGAAATTGAAGGTAAAGTAATTGAAACTTTGCCAAATGCAATGTTTAAGGTAGAATTAGAAAATGGTCATAGTGTGCTTGCTCATGTTTCCGGTAAAATTCGAATGCACTTCATTCGTATTCTTCCAGGTGACAAAGTTACTGTAGAGCTTTCCCCGTATGACTTAACACGCGGAAGAATTACTTACCGCTTTAAATAATACTTGCACTCCGTACTATTAAGGAGGTTAGGATAATGAAAGTAAGACCATCAGTTAAGCCGATCTGCGAGAAATGTAAAGTTATCCGTAGACGCGGTAAAGTCATGGTTATCTGTGAAAACCCTAAACACAAACAAAAACAAGGCTAAAATTGAAGGAGGTGCGCTATTTCAATGGCACGTATTGCAGGTGTAGATATTCCACGTGAAAAACGTGTAGTAATCTCTTTGACTTACATTTATGGAATTGGTAAAAATACAGCACAAAAAATTCTTGCAGAAGCTGGTGTTTCTGAAGATACTCGTGTTCGTGACCTTACTGAAGACGAACTAAACAAAATTCGTGATATCATTGACCGACTAAAGGTTGAAGGTGACCTTCGCCGTGAAATTTCCCTTAACATTAAACGTCTAATGGAAATCGGATGCTATCGTGGTTTGCGTCATCGCCGTGGCTTACCGGTTCGCGGACAAAATACAAAAAACAACGCTCGTACTCGCAAAGGTCCTCGTAAGACTGTAGCGAACAAGAAGAAATAATCGGTAAAGGAGGTAACTTTTTAAATGGCACGTAAAACTAATACACGTAAACGTCGTGTGAAAAAGAATATCGAAGCTGGTATTGCACACATTCGTTCTACGTTCAACAATACTATCGTAACGATTACTGACGTTCATGGTAACGCTATTTCATGGTCAAGTGCAGGTTCGCTTGGATTTAAAGGCTCTCGTAAATCCACTCCGTTTGCAGCTCAAATGGCTGCTGAAACTGCAGCTAAGACTTCTATGGACCATGGCATGAAAACATTAGAAGTAACGGTTAAAGGACCTGGTGCAGGACGTGAAGCAGCGATCCGTGCTCTTCAAGCTGCAGGACTAGAAGTTACAGCTATTAAAGACGTAACACCTGTTCCGCATAATGGATGCCGCCCACCAAAACGCCGCCGTGTTTAATTTTTCTGTATAGAATTTGTATCCATGTCTATAATGGGATATGATACTAATATTTTCAAATCATGCAGAAAACATTTTTCCAGTTGTTGTGCACAAAACGGGAACGTATACATGGGGGAATTTCGGTTGGCATATGAAACCGGCCGGGGTTTCGACGTTTTGAAGGAGGGTATATTTTATGATCGAAATAGAAAAACCAAAAATTGAAACGATTGAGATCAACGATGACGCCAAATTTGGGAAGTTCGTCGTAGAGCCACTTGAGCGTGGATATGGTACCACTTTGGGTAACTCCTTACGTCGTATCCTGCTATCTTCACTCCCAGGTGCCGCTGTTACATCGATTCAGGTCGATGGGGTACTTCATGAGTTCTCAACAATTGAAGGCGTCGTAGAGGATGTAACATCAATCATTTTGAACATTAAAAAACTAGCTTTGAAAATCTACTCTGATGACGAGAAAACTCTTGAAATTGATCTTCAGGGAGAAGGCCCAGTTAAAGCTGGAAAAATTACGCATGACAGTGACGTTGAAATTCTAAATCCAGATCTTCATATTGCGACTTTAGGATCAAACGGACATTTACGTATGCGTCTTACTGCCAGACGAGGCAGAGGCTATACACCTGCTGAACAAAATAAAAGAGAAGATCAGCCTATAGGTGTAATTCCTATTGACTCTATTTACACTCCGGTCTCTCGTGTAACATATCAGGTAGAAAATACACGTGTAGGTCAAATGACTAATTACGATAAGCTAACGCTTGATGTTTGGACAGATGGAAGCACTGGGCCAAAAGAAGCGATTGCTCTTGGATCTAAGATTTTGACCGAGCATTTGAATATTTTCGTTGGTTTAACTGACGAAGCGCAAAATGCTGAAATTATGATAGAAAAAGAAGAAGATCAAAAAGAAAAAGTTCTTGAAATGACCATTGAAGAATTGGATCTTTCTGTTCGTTCTTATAACTGCTTAAAACGTGCTGGAATCAACACTGTTTCAGAATTAGCTAATAAGACTGAAGAAGACATGATGAAAGTACGTAACTTGGGACGTAAATCACTTGAAGAAGTGAAAGCGAAACTTGAAGAGCTAGGATTAGGTCTTCGCAAGGATGACTGAATAGCAGTCCCCTGATTTTCACGGGTTTTCCTGTGAGCCTATGACAGCTGATTAATGACTTCAACAAAGGAGGGAACCCTTCATGGCATACAGAAAGTTAGGACGCACTTCTGCACAGCGTAAAGCAATGCTGCGTGATTTAACAACAGATTTAATTATCAACGAGCGTATTGAAACAACAGAAACTCGTGCGAAGGAAATTCGCGGTACTGTTGAAAAAATGATTACTCTTGGCAAACGCGGAGATCTTCATGCACGCCGCCAGGCAGCTGCATACGTACGTAATGAGATTGCGGATGCTGAAAACAATGTTTCTGCAATTCAAAAACTATTCACTGATATCGCTCCACGTTATCAAGAGCGCCAAGGTGGATACACTCGAATCATGAAAGTTGGTCCTCGCCGCGGCGACGGTGCACCAATGGTAATTATCGAGTTAGTTTAATACCTTTCAAACAGACAACAAGGGCGCAGACAGTTTATAACAAACTTGTTCTCTGCCCTTTTTCTGCAGAAAACTGAATACAAAAACGAACCAAGCCAAAACGAGCGTTACGATGAGCGTGATGGTTTTACAGATGGATGGAATAGCTTCCTTAACTGCTTTTTACTTGCGGCCAACTGATCACGCCCCGTCTAGCTCATGCACCTCCTCCCATTTTTTGCGGGGACTTATCTTGCAGCAGAAGAACTTCTTCTGTCGGAGAGAGGTGCAGGCTTTTTTTGTATTCAGAAAAAAATCAGCTTAGCATAGAGAGAGTTTAGATGAGGAGAGAGGGGAATAACTCATTGAAAAAGTCAGTCATAGCATTAAATAATGTTTCTTTTCAATACGATTCCCAGGAAGACTACGCCCTAAAAGATGTTTCTTTTGAAATTTATGAAGGGGAATGGCTTGCCATTGTCGGACATAATGGTTCAGGGAAATCTACCATGGCAAAGCTTTTAAATGGTTTGCAGTTTCCGCTAAATGGCAGCATATCAGTGTGCGGCCTGGAACTGAATGAGGAAACGGTGTGGGATGTACGCAGGAAAATTGGTATGGTTTTTCAAAATCCTGATAATCAGTTTGTTGGGACAACTGTACAGGATGATGTGGCTTTTGGTTTAGAAAATAACGGCATTCCTCGGGAAGAAATGGTTTTACGTGTTCAAGAATCTCTTAGTAATGTAAAAATGGACCAGTTTCTCGATCAAGAGCCGCACCATCTTTCAGGAGGCCAGAAACAGCGCGTCGCCATTGCAGGCGTTCTTGCGCTCCAGCCTTCGATTATTATATTGGACGAAGCAACCTCTATGCTTGACCCTCGAGGAAGAGAAGAGGTTTTGGCAACCGTCAGGGAGTTAAAGGGAAAAACAGAAATCACGGTAATATCTATTACTCATGACTTGGACGAGGCTGCTAAAGCAGATCGAATCATCGTTATGAACAAAGGTCAGCTTTACAGAGAAGGAACACCTGAAGAAATATTCCAAATGGATGCAGAATTAGTTTCTTTGGGGCTCGATATTCCTTTTTCGATAAAAATGAGCAATGCATTCCGTGAACAAGGCCTTAAACTATCCAAGTATTACTTAACAGAAGAAGAGTTGGTGAATGAGCTATGGACATCTCAATCCAGCAAGTAGAATACCGTTATCAGGTTAATACACCCTTTGAGAGACTCGCCATTCAGGATGTCTCTATAGATATTCCCACAGGAACCTATATGGCTGTTATAGGACATACAGGCTCCGGTAAGTCCACTCTTCTCCAACATTTAAATGCTCTCTTGCAGCCGACAAAAGGTATGGTCAGAATAGGAGACCGGGAGATTCGGGCAAATAGGAAAGAAAAGAATCTAAAAGAGGTTCGCCAAAAGGTTGGAATCGTCTTTCAATTTCCAGAACATCAATTATTTGAAGAGACAGTGGAAAAGGACATTTGCTTTGGGCCTCTTAATTTCGGTGTATCCGAAACTGAAGCTAAGGAGCGGGCAAGCCTGGCTATAAAACAGGTCGGTTTAAGCGAAGAGGTTCTTCAAAAGTCACCGTTTGACCTTTCAGGAGGCCAAATGCGCCGGGTGGCTATTGCGGGAGTACTTGCCATGGGACCGGATGTAATCGTCCTGGACGAGCCTACTGCAGGACTGGACCCACGCGGAAGAAAAGAAATTATGGATATGTTTTATCGCCTTCATAAGGAAAGAAATCTTTCCACGATCCTTGTTACTCACAGTATGGAAGATGCTGCACGATATGCTGATCAGATAGCTATTATGCAAGATGGAAGACTAGTCAGGCAGGGGACTCCTCAAGAGATTTTTTCATCTCCAGAAGGCCTGGTTAAAATGGGGCTTGATGTTCCGGAAGTAGTTAGATTCCAGCTGAAATTGGAAAAACAGTTTGGTATTCGGCTGGATAAAACATATTTGACGATAGATCAATTGTCAGAGGCTTTCACCCGATTACTGTCCGGGGGTGAAAAATGATGATGGAAAAAATGATTTTTGGCCGTTATGTTCCTTCGGATTCAGCCATTCACAGAATGGACCCCCGTGCCAAAATTTTGATTGTCTTTTTATTTGTTTGCGTGGTATTCCTGGCCAATAATGGGGTTACCTACCTTCTTCTTGGAATTTATACATTCTTAATGATCGCCATGTCCAAGATACCCGCCAGGTTTTTGTATGCGGGTTTAAAGCCTGTACTATGGCTTGTTATCTTTACTTTAATCCTCCAGTTGTTTTTTACAAAAGGAGGAGAGCTTGTTTTTAGTTACGGACCTGTTAAGATTTATCAGGAAGGAATCAGACAGGGGATTTTCATCTCTTTCAGGTTCTTTTTCCTTATCTTGATGACATCCCTGCTTACTTTGACCACTACTCCCATTGAAATTACTGACGGGTTAGAATCGCTATTGCATCCTCTGAAAAAGATTCGTTTTCCTGTACATGAAATGGCATTAATGCTGTCGATTTCGCTTCGTTTTATTCCGACTTTAATGCAGGAAACCGACAAAATCATGAAAGCGCAAATTGCCCGTGGAGTAGAATTTGGAAGCGGGCCGATTAAGGACCGGATCAAGGCAGTAGTTCCTTTGCTTATCCCTTTGTTTGTCAGCTCTTTTAAACGTGCAGAGGAATTGGCCATTGCCATGGAGGCTAGAGGATACAAAGGCGGAGAAGGACGCACAAAATACCGCCTTTTGGACTGGAAAGCAGCAGATACACTTATTCTGTTAATATTATTGGTTTTGACCTTGCTGCTGTTTTTATTTCGAACATAATGGTGAAGAAAAATGCAGAGATATAAATGCTTAGTTTCGTATGATGGCACAGGTTTTGAAGGATATCAGATACAGCCTAATGGCAGGACGGTCCAGGGAGAGCTGGAAAGGGTTCTGATAAAGCTTCATAAAGGTGTTCCTGTCAAAGTATCAGGATCAGGTAGAACGGATGCAGGAGTGCATGCAAAAGGCCAGGTTATCCATTTTGATTCAGCGCTCTCTATTCCTGAAGAAAAATGGGGTTTGGCTCTTAACTCACTTTTGCCCCCGGATATAGCTATTTTAAAGGTCGAAAAAACGAATTCTCATTTCCACGCAAGATTTGATGTGGTGGAAAAAGAATACCGTTATCAATTACTTTTATCAAAAATCAGGAGTCCATTACTCCGCAATTATGCATACCATTATCCATACCCATTGAATGTGGCAGCAATGGAGGAAGCTTTTAATTATTTAAGGGGCACCCATGACTTTACTAGCTTCTGCTCCGTTAAAACAGAAGTGTCAGATAAAATCAGAACGATTAGGGAAATCGACTGTTCCATAGAGGATAATCTTCTGATATTTAGATTTGTCGGCAATGGCTTTTTATACAATATGGTCCGTATTTTGACAGGTACTTTACTGGAAGTAGGAGCAGGTGAGAGAAAGCCTGAGGAAATAGCAGTGATTCTTAAGGGGAAAGACCGAAGGCTGGCAGGTAAAACTGCCCCACCACAAGGGCTTTATCTATGGAAAGTATTTTACGAGTAGTTCTTAAAGACTTTAGGTATAAAATCGCAAAAGCAACTAATCCGGGTGTAACATTTTCTTGACATATCGACAACAAGGCTTTATTATAGCATATGTATGTATTTTAATCCCACGATAAAGCCCCGGAAAGTCTTCATCGTGATTGAAAATATATGATTGAAAATGCTAGCGCACGAATCTGTCAGTGGTTGATTCCGGAACAAATCAAATGCTGAAAGCTCATATAAAGCGCGGTCGAAAAAAAACATCTTTTAAGGATCTAATAGGAGGGAAACTCATGCGTACAACGTTTATGGCAAATGCAAACAATATTGAGCGTAAATGGTACGTTATTGATGCAGAGGGCAAAACTCTTGGACGTCTTGCTTCAGAAGTAGCATCAATTTTACGTGGAAAAAACAAACCAACTTTTACACCACATGTTGACACTGGTGATAATGTTATCATTCTTAACGCTTCAAAAGTACACCTTACAGGCAAAAAGCTTACTGATAAAATCTACTACAGACACAGCTTGCACCCAGGCGGTCTGAAAACTAGAACAGCTCTTGAAATGCGTACTAACTACGCTGAAAGAATGCTTGAGCTTGCAGTTAAAGGCATGCTTCCAAAGAATTCTCTTGGCCGTCAAATGTTCAAAAAGCTGCACGTTTATGCAGGCAGCGAGCATCCACACCAAGCACAACAACCGGAAGTTTACGAACTTCGCGGATAATTTAAAGGGAGGGTATTAACTTGGCACAAGTTCAATATATCGGCACAGGCCGTCGTAAGAGCTCTGTTGCACGTGTACGTTTAGTACCAGGTAACGGACAAATCTTAATCAATGATCGTGGAATTGAAGACTATATCCCATTCGAAGCTTTACGTGAAGTTGTTAAGCAGCCATTAGTGGCTACTGAAACACTTGGCAGCTATGATGTAGTTGTAAACGTAAATGGCGGTGGTTACACTGGCCAAGCTGGCGCAATCCGTCACGGTATCGCACGTGCATTGCTTCAAGCTGATCCAGAATTCCGTCCAACACTTAAGCGTGCAGGACTATTAACTCGTGACGCTCGTATGAAAGAACGTAAGAAATACGGTCTTAAAGGCGCTCGTCGTGCACCTCAGTTCTCAAAACGTTAATTATCAACATTTCAAAGGCTCTCAACCATTTTGGTTGGGGGTCTTTTTTTATGCTTAAAATCAGTAATTGGTCGTACAACAGTAAAATTAAACTTTTGATAAAAGAACCAATTGATCATTAAGGGGGATTGGTCATCGTTTATGAGGTAAAGTGGAATTCATCGAAAACTTTTCACTCGCATTTTAAAAAGAGGGAAGGAAGAATTAGTCACAATTTGCATAATTTAATGTGCTTTAGGTGATTATACCAATGTTCTTATATTTAAGGAGGTTTAAAGACTCAAAGTGGAACCAATTCATCATCAAACATTCAATGTATTATTTCATAAAGTCAGGAGTGTATTTCCGTGATGCGAGTTTTAAAGTCATTAGGTTTAGTTTTGCTGGCGAGTATGGTTACAGTTGGCTGTCAGTCGAATAATAACAAGAATAATGCAAATAACAAAGGGGAAACCAAGGAATCCAACCAGGCAAATCAGGAAGATGAGACAGGATTCCCAAATTGGGGGTATGACTTTCAACATACCCGACATGTGCCCTATAAACAGATTACAAAAAATAATGTGAAAAAAATGGGGATTGCTTGGCAGCAGGATATCTTAGATTGGAATAAGGATGTTCCAAATTTACAAGAAGATTTCCCTGTCGTCCATGACGGGGTTATGTATGTGACTAGTGCGAAAAATCATGTGTTTGCGATCGATGCCGCAAGTGGAAAGAAACTTTGGGCATGGACACCGCCTAAGGACGTACTTGATCATCTTAATAGTTTGCAATGGCAGTCCAATGTGGCAAGTAGGGGTGTCGCTGTGGCCAATGGAAATGTATTTGTCTTGATGATAGATAATCGACTGGCCAAACTTGATGCGAAGAACGGAAAACTTTTAAAAATGGTCAACTTTTGGGATCATATACCTTCTATAAAGTTAGAAAACAGATATTATGAATCTTCAGCTCCGATGTATTATGATGGCAATGTCTACGTTGGAAGCAGCGGCGGTGATAATGGTACACGAGGTTTTGTTTGGGCGTTTAAAGCAGATACCCTGGAACCGCTATGGAAAGAGCCGTTTTGGACCGTTCCTGAAAGAGGAACGGGCTGGGCGAAGGGTAAATATACGGGCGGAGGCTCCGTATGGACACCGATGTCGTTTGATCCAGATACTGATATGATGTATTTTGCAGTAGGGAATCCAGCTCCGGACTTTTACGATGCAGATAGAAAAGGAAAAAATCCATATACCGATTCTATCGTTGCTTTAGATAGTAAAACAGGGAAATTTCAATGGTCATCCAGTCAAGTTGATCATGATGTATGGGATTATGACGCTGCCGCAACGCCGATGATCCTCAATGCAAAGGTCGACGGGAAAAAACAAAAGGTAGTGGTGGAAGGCGGTAAGAATGGAAAATGGTATGCATGGGACGCAAAAACGGGGAAAAACATTTATGATGGGATACCTTTTGTAAAAATTCAACATTCGACCGTACCAAGCGATGAGAGTAAGGCTAAACTTCAATGGCCAGGAACGCCAGGTGGAGAAAGCTATGCTCCAGAGACTTATGACCCTGAAACCAACTATGTGCTTATTCCAGGTATTAATAGCCCAAATTTAATGGTAGCAGCTAAAGATGCAGAAGAGATTGCAAAAGATAATAATACCTTCCCAGGTACAAAGATACTTCCTTTGCCAAAAGGTGTTGATGTTTCTGGTACCATTACAGCAATTGATATGAATACAGGGAAAAAAGTATATCAAAAGAAAACGAACGATCCGATGTATGGCGGATTCACAAGCACTGCTGCCGGTCTTGCTTTCTACGGGGAATTGGATGGAAACGTAAATGCTCTTGATATTAAAAAAGGTAAAGTATTATGGAAGATGCAAAGTGGAGGAAAACAAATCAAAATGGCACCTTCCATATATACCGTTGACGGCCATGAATATGTTGCAGTCATTACTGGTGGTACGAAGGTTGTTGTTTATGGTCTCGGAGGTAAGTTAAAACCTGGAGCTATAAATAAAAAGGCAAAATTACAAGGGGAAGCCGACAAACCAGCAAGTGTCGATCCGGAAAAGGTTTACAAAAGAAGTTGTATTTCCTGTCACGGGGATAATCTACAAGGTGCAACAGCACCAAATCTTCAACACATAGGTAAAACTATGTCTAGAGAGGACATATTGAATCAAATTCTTAATGGTGGCGACCGCATGCCAGCAGGCTTGGCCAAAGGTGCAGAGGCTGAAGCACTAGCGGATTGGCTTTCCAAAAAGAAATGATTTTTACTCTAGAAGCAATCCGATTCTGTTTACTCGGACTTAGATTGTCATTATAAATTGGCGAAACATCAGATATACAAGAAAAATAAGGATGGTGGTAAAATGAGGAAATTACCGAATTGTACCGTGCGATTCATTGGTGCCGCCTTATGTATTTCCTTACTCTTTGGATTTGCCTTCCCAACTTTGTCCAATGCTCAATCAAATATGGGCTTAGGTTCATCCGAGGATAACGGAATCAGGTTAACCATCAGTGACTATTCCATAATAAACCACGGCCAAAATATTCAGCTGCATTATACGATATACTCAAATTCGAATATACAAGTTAGTTCGAATACTAAAAGTTTGATTGAAAACCCGTATATTTGGATTGGGCATACGTTAGTTCGCGAGGAATCAGAATCGTTTAAGAAAGTAAGTAATAATGAGTATAAAGGAACGATAATAGCACAGCTACATCATTACAGACCCGATACTTCCGAAATGTCATTTCATACACATGGAATATTGAATCAAAAGGGTCAATGGACAGTTAACTTTATCTTAAGGAGTAGTCAGTACTGAGGTAGATGTTGAAAAACTAAAAGTATCCCGTATCATTCTTAAATCGTACGGGATAAATCTTTTGAGGTAATAATGACTTTTCAATTGAAGAATTTGTGAATAAATGAATGTTTTTAACCTGAGCTTTGATAAGCTCAGGTTATTTTTAATTCAGTCACAGACAAAGCAAGGGTGACAGATGCAACAAGCTTGTCTCTCTTTGTTATTCATTGCAATAATCCGTACAATTAGGACAATTTCTAGTCAAAATTCTGGTTATTTCGAGGAAACAATCTACATAAGATTATTTTGTAAGGGAAATCAAACACTCTTAGTACTACTTTCACAATTATTGGTGTCATGAAAGGTGGTGACTAACATGTGGAAGAAGCCTGAATATAAAGTGGTTAATACATCTTCTGAGGTAACAATGTACGCCTATATTGGTAAATAGCATCTGTGTCGTATGCTATAAATAGGTTTAACAAAACACGAGGTGGTGCAATAGAATGAATCCTTACTTAAAATCAGTACTGGGTGCCATTATTGGTGCTGCTACAACAGGCATTTGGTTAGGCGTTGATCTTCTAACCCCTGAGCCAATTGGAGATTATTTATTATTTTCCTTATTGGGTATTACCAATGTGGTAATTGGATGGCAAGTTGGAAGGCTTACGGTGAAATCTGGAGAGGTTAGCCAAAACAAAGTTAATGGTGAAGGGAATGGGCCCATATTCGAATTAGAGTCTTAGGAACAGCGGCAGGAGGAGGATTTCCACAATGGAACTGTGCATGTATAAATTGTCGAGAGGTTCGTACAGGTAACAAAGCATTCCGACCGTTGTTACAATCTTCTCTTGCAATAAGTGCAAATGAAAGGGATTGGTATCTTATAAATGCTGGACCTGACGTTCACCAACAAATCGAGTCCTATCCTCAGCTGCATGCTGGACCTGGTATAAGAGAGACCCCGTTAGCTGGAGTTATTTTAACTGATGCTGAGCTTGACCATACAATCGGGTTATTATCGCTAAGAGAAGGCTCACATTTAACCATTTATGGAACAGAAAGCGTACGAAAAACATTGCAATCCGCCTTCCCGGTATTCCCTATGTTACAAAGCTATTGTTCTTGGCAATGGAAATCTCTTTCACCTGAATGTTTGCAAGTGATTGGAGCTTCTGATGAAAATTACGAGGAAGCCATAACCATTGAGACTATTCCTGTTTCAAGGAAACCACCACTTTATACAAAGTGGAAACACGATGAAATGTCAGATATTTGGGAGGTCGGGTTGGTTTTCCATAATAAGAAAACCAACAAATGTCTTGCATACTTCCCTACACTTGAAGAGATAACCACTTCTATAGAAGAAAGCTTAATGAAAGCAGATATATTAATGGTAGATGGAACTTTTTGGTCAGAGGATGAATTGGTACAGATGGGTGCAACGAAGCGTGATGCACGAAATATGGGACACTTACCAATTGGCGGTAGTGGAGGAACAGTGGAAAAGTTAGCGGCGTTTCCAGCTGAGCGCAAAATCTTAATACACGTTAACAATAGCAACCCCATTTTGAAAATAGGTTCCAAGGAAAGAAATATATTAAAGGAAATGGGATTTGAAGTTGCTTTTGATGGCATGGAAGTGGAGGTGTAATCATGCTGGGAAAAAGTATGTCAGTCAACGAAAAAGAACATCAGAAAAAGATTTGGTCACAAGATGAATTTACAGAACGTTTAAAGGATGTCGGCCGTTCCTATTATCATGATAAACATCCCTTTCATATAAAGATGCATGAGGGAGCCTTGAGCCGGGAGCAGTTTCAAGGGTGGGTTGCGAACCGATACTACTATCAAAAGTCGGTTCCGATTAAAGATGCCGCAATTCTTTCAAAATTACCGTCCCCACAATTACGGCGTGAATGGATTGGGCGTATTATCGACCATGATGGCACACATGGGCAAGATGGCGGCATTGAGGCATGGCTAAGACTTGGAGAAGCTGTTGGGTTAACTAGGGAGGAGATTGTACAGGAGGAGAGAGTCGTACCAGGTGTTCGTTTTGCGGTAGATGCTTATGTAAACTTTGCACGGTCTAAGCCGTGGATTGAGGCAGTTGCCTCTTCTTTAACAGAGTTATTTTCCCCGGACCTTATTTTTAAAAGAATGAAGGTAATGGAGCGATTGTATCCTTGGATTGACAGCACTGGATTTGAATATTTCCAAAACCGTTTAACTCAAGCTCCCCGTGATTCGAATACTGCTTTAAATTTTGTGTTGTCATACTGTCAAACCCCTGCGGAGCAACAGAATGCGGTAGAAGCATTACGTTTTAAATGTGATGTGTTATGGGTGCAGCTTGACGCTATTGAAAAAGCATTCCCGTAAAATGCTAACCAATGGTTCCTTACTTATAAGAAAAAAGGGATAGGTGGTGGAACAAATTTTAGAAAATAGCTACCCTAAGCTTGCTGGAAAAGCACGAATTAAATTTGATAAAGTGAGAGAAAAGCATCTCCTTTTGTTACCGGAAAAGGTTGTGGTCATGAACGAAACCGCCGCCTCTATCCTTATTCTATGTGATGGAAGCCTAACGGTGCATAGCATAGTTGAAAAAATTAGAGATTCTTTGCAGGTGGGCAAAGAATCAATGGAAACAGAACCATTGCCTGATTTAAAAGCAATGGAGCCTGATATTTTAGAATTTCTGCAAGAAATGGTGGATCAAGGATGGGTGGTGGTGCCTAATTATGACGCAATTGAAGCGAACTAGCAGCAATCCCGTCGGAGCACCATTTTCAATTCTTGCAGAGTTAACACATCGATGTCCTTTACATTGTCCATATTGTTCCAACCCTTTAGAGTTAACACTTGAGAAAGAGGAGTTGAAAACGGAAGATTGGCGTCGTGTTTTGACGGAGGCTGCCGAAATGGGAGTAGTAGAAGTTCACTTTTCTGGAGGGGAGCCCCTTATACGTGATGACTTGGAAACACTAATCCGACATGCTAATGATTTGGAGATGTACACAAACCTTATTACAAGCGGTATTGGGCTATCGGAGGAAAAGGTGAATCAACTAAAGTTAGCCGGGTTAGCAAATGTACAAATAAGCTTCCAGGCAGCGGAAGCAAAGCTTTCCGATGTTATCGGAGGATATAAAGCGTTTGAGAAGAAACATGAAGCTGTAAAAGCAGTGAAGAAGGCTGAATTGCATTTATCATTAAACGTTGTCTTACATCGAATGAATATAGATCAATTGCAGGAGATTATTCAACTCGCAGAGAACTTGGGAGCTGAACGTTTGGAACTGGCGAATGCTCAATATTATAATTGGGCATTGCTCAATCGCGATCAGTTATTACCAAGCAGGGTACAAGTCGAAAGGGCAAATAGTATCTATATGGCTGCTAAAGAGCGGCTTCGAAAAGAAATGGAAATTATTTGGGTTATTCCTGATTATTATGCATCTTCTCCAAAGCCTTGTATGGGAGGCTGGGGGACAATTGGGTTTACAGTAGCCCCAAATGGTGATGTTCTGCCGTGTCCTACAGCGGGAATCATTGAGGGTCTTACATTTGAGAATGTCCGTAAGTCTTCACTGAAACAGATTTGGTACGTGTCAAAATCCTTTAACAACTTCCGTGGGGAAGAATGGATGCCAGAACCTTGCAGTTCTTGTGACTTCCGTCATGAAGATGGAGGTGGCTGCCGTTGCCAGGCTTTCGCTTTAACTGGAAATGCATCTGCTGCTGACCCAGTCTGTGAGTGGTCGCCGGATCATCATCTAATTGAATCGGCCGTACAGGATATAAACAAGAATCCCGATAACGAAATTATTACTACTATGATATATCGAAAATATCACCTAGATAAGGTAAAGAATTAAAAATAAAATTTGAATTCTGGTGCCATTTGGGATCCTGCCTACTTGGCACTTTTTGTTTGAGAAAAATTTTTAGTTGACCTTTATCCAATAATTAAGTGATTAAAGCAATAAGATGGAAGCTGCAAGTCCCGCCCAAACGAGAAGGATAATAAAGGCTGCAGCCCAATTCTTTCTTAGTTTGGTGGAACTCTGATAGGCGGTAGCATTACATTCCTCTAATATCCTCTTTGGAATCATAGCAAAGGCTCCTAATATCCCTAAAGGAAGCAGGATAGCTTCATCCACATATCCTAATATGGGAATAATGTCAGGAATAAAATCAATGGGGCTTAAGGCATAGGCTACTATTAAAATTGAAAAAGCCTTTGCGTACCAAGGTGTTTCCGGATGGCGATTTAGCTTTAGTAAAGCTGCCCAGGCACCGGTTTAAATTCTACCTGGGTTCGTCTGGAAAGGACGGTAAAATTTAAACTTGCCGAGTAGACAGAAAACGGAGAGATGAAGCAGCCAAGTATTGAAGGGTTTATCAAAGTTCCTCCTGAAGAATGTTTGCTGGAAAGAACCTAAGGGGATTAGTTAGAAATACAAGCGAAGAAATACAAGTTACATAAAATTTTTGATGTATCTAACAAAAAGAAGCTCCGGGAATATGAGTCATATTGCCATAAGCGACGGGTTCATTTTTACTTTTCCTTGCCTTTATAAAATCGTCCACTGCCCCAATTATGCTTTTTTTCAAAAGTCATGAAGAATTGGAAATGGAAAACGGTTGTTATGCTGTATTTCTCCACCGACAAGGTTAAAGACTACCTGTAAGAGGTGAAAACAGTTGAATGTGATAACAACCTTACAGGAAAAAAGACAGGAACGACAGATTAAATATGAGCGGTCTGTTTTAAAAGACCTATCGATAAATGTTTTAAAAGAAAGGGTACAGAAATACTTTGGATCCTTCAGGCTGACTTCCAGTTTGCTTATGAATTCAGGAATCCAGGAGGCCTGCTATGATGTTGCACTGGAATCATATTTGCTTGGTGCAAATTTAAGTAAATTTGGAGCTCATGGTGAATCAATGACAGATGTAAAAAAGCGCTGCCACAGTGATGAAAAGCATTTAATTGACACGCTGTATAACTTCTTTCTTTATTGGAGTACGGTAGAGGACGGAGTTTTAAGCGAGTCACTATATTATTTATGTGAACAATATGTTGATGTGTGGTGGATGGAGGGTTATGAAAAAGGCCAAAGGCGCCATAAGCTGCGGTTGCATTAATTTTTACAGAAGAAAGACGTTTTTCTAGTTCCCTTGCTGAGTTCGGACATTCATCCCCCGTAAAAAGGACGCTTTTCTGATAATTGTTCAACTCCTGAAAGACCACGGTTTTCGGGTGCCCTGGCTGGAATCGACCATTCATTCCCCAGATGATGATTTACTCGCCTGATTGTTTAATGTCAACTGGGGAAAGAAAAACCTTTTTTCCGCTCTACCAACTGGTTTTTTGGCTTCTATGGCTCAAATACTTCCTGTTCTAAATTCTCTTTACTCACCATATAGTGAAAGTGAAAAGGGACGAGCAGGAAGGAATGATTTAGTTGTTGAGGAGTAAGTTGAAAATAACAGCAATAGTTGCCGGGGTTATCCTATTGTTTTTAATCATTCAATACGACTTTACGGAGAATAAATCCTGGAATACTTGGAATCTCCCTCTAACTGGAAAAGTGATATTAATTGATCCTGGCCATGGTGGTCCCGACGGGGGAGCAGGCGATAAAAAGGCGCTTGAAAAGGATATCGCACTCGATGTTTCTCTTAAGGTCCGAGATTACCTTCAGCAGCAGGGAGCTACGGTTGTCATGACTAGAGAAACGGATAAAGACCTTGCCCCGGATGGAATGAAGGGATACAGCCGAAGAAAGGTTGCTGATTTAAAAGAACGGCTAAAAATAATTAATGAATCTGATGCCGATCTATTTATCAGTCTCCACTTAAATGCAATTCCTTCTGCTAGATGGAGCGGTGCTCAAACCTTCTATGCACCTCAGTTTAAGGAAAACCAAAAGGCTGCCCGGTTTATTCAGGACGAGCTCCGGCGCAACCTTGAGAATACAACTAGAAATGCAAAGCCTTTAGGCCAGGTTTATATTTTAAAGTATGCTAAGAGACCAGGCGCTCTTGTTGAAATTGGATTTCTCTCCAATCCACAGGAAAGAGCAAATTTAAAAAGTGAAGCATATCAGGATATGGTTGCAGCATCTGTTTATAAAGGGGTCCTTCGGTTTTTCACCAATGAAAAGGGATTAAAGGAGACTGAGTAGGAAGGTGGAAAACACCTTCTCTTTTTTTATATAATTGTCTTACTCCCTTATATAGAATCTTTCTTGTATTGCAATAGGGGCAGTGTGATTCATTTAACTGTTTAATTTATGACGTGTGTTATACTTGTTTTAAAAAATGAATTAAAGGTGGGTGCAGGATGTTAACGGAAGCAAAAATTCAGGAAATACTAAGCGGCTTAAAGGAACCATTTTTACATAAAACACTGGGTGAAATTAATGGCATTCAGGAGATTAAAATCAAAGAAGAGAAAAATCATGTAAGTGTTAAGGTAGCAATTGCGAAAACAGGAACAGCAGAACAGCTGCAGTTCCAAACAGAAATCGTAAACAAGCTAAAGGAGGCCGGAGCGGAAACAGTCGGTATCCGTTTCGCTGAGCTTCCTGAGGAAGAACTGCAAAAGCATCGTGCTTCTATGCCTGAAACGGACAAGGGTCTTCTCTCCCCAGGCAGCAAGACTACCTTTATTGCGATTGCCAGCGGAAAAGGCGGAGTAGGAAAATCAACAGTATCAGTCAATCTTGCAGTATCTTTGGCACGCCTTGGCAAAAAGGTTGGCTTAATTGATGCTGATATTTATGGTTTCAGCGTACCGGATATGATGGGAATTACCAAGCGTCCTCAAGTAAGAGGGGAAAGAATTATTCCAGTTGAGCGTTTTGGTGTTAAGGTTATATCAATGGGGTTCTTCGTCGAGGACAACGCTCCAATCATTTGGCGCGGCCCAATGCTTGGAAAAATGCTAAGCAGCTTCTTTAATGAGGTTGAATGGGGAGATATTGACTATTTGCTTCTGGATTTGCCTCCAGGAACAGGGGATGTAGCGCTTGATGTACATTCGATGCTGCCGTCCTGTAAGGAAATCATAGTAACCACACCTCATCCAACTGCTGCCTTTGTAGCAGCAAGAGCGGGTGCCATGGCATTAAGAACAGAACATGAGATATTAGGTATAGTTGAAAATATGGCCTTTTTTGAAAGCAAAAAGACAGGCGAGAAGGAATATGTATTCGGAAAAGGCGGCGGAGACAAGCTTGCTGATGAACTGGAAACCGAAGTTCTAGGAAGACTTCCTCTGGCACAGCCTGATTGGAATGATTATGACTTTGCTCCATCTATATATCAGGAAGATCATGAAACGGGAAAAATTTATATGACTATTGCTGAAAAAGTGGTTCATCTGCTTGATCAAAAATAATTCACATCAAAAGGCCTCTTCATCTGAAGAGGCCTCTTTTCTTTATTTCAAAAGTTAACTTCCTCCCTGGCTGCCACCGCCTTGGCTTCCGCCGCTTTTCTGGTCGGACTTGCCCTTTTGTGTTTCTTCGGCTGCCTTTAGGAGCAAGCTCTGCATTTTAACTTGAAAAATGGGGCTTGCCATTGTTTCAGTAATAACCTTTTGAAGATTCGCTCTGTATTCTTTTGTTTTTAAGGAGTCCGCCATTTCTTTTTGGATTTCCGGTTCCTTAAAAACCTGCACCATCATTCCGCGGTACTCAGGATCGTTCATTAGATCTTTCAAAAGCTGCTGGTTCTCGGATTTCATATTTTTTGCGACGCCTGCAGCAAATTTTGGATCACTAAAGGTTTTCTTTAATATTTCAGTTCCTTTATCTGAAGTAAGGGTCCGCTGGATTGTATCGGTCACAACTTTTTGATCCATTACTAATTTCTCTTTCATCTTGTCATCAGACATAACATCTTGAATAGCTTTTTTCCCATCATCTGTCTTTAGTATATCAACAACCATTTTCTTTGTTTGATCATAATCAACTTGACCTGCACCACTACTGCTGCCGCCTGAAGAGCAGGCACTTAGAAATAGGGTGAAAAGCAATAGCGGCATCAACTTTTTGTTCATTTGATAAGCCCCTTTCACATGAATCCTTAATGTTAGGATGAAGAAAATGGAGAAGTATTATTCGCTTAAATTCTTCTATATCTGGATTTTTCAGACCCTCATTGGTACAATCATAAGGGAATTAATTTAGTGTGTGGGGGAAGAATAGAGTGACTAGCCGTAACTGGGTAAAATTGTTTATAAATACCTGCTTGATTGGCGGCCTGACAACTGCCATAGTCGGCCTTATTGTAAGATGGAATGAATTCCAGCCGATATTCGCTGATATAAAAGTAGTTGAAATTCTTTCAGTTCTGGTCTGGCTTATTGTAATGGGATTTCTTTTTAGTGTAATAAGCCAAATGGGCTTTTTTGCTTATTTGACCGTTCATCGATTTGGGCTCGGCATCTTTAAATCCGTTTCACTTTGGAATGGAGTACAAGCGGTCCTTACTATTTTTGTTTTATTTGACCTTGTTTATTTACGTTACCAATCATTTGCTAAAAGTGGAGACAGTATTTTGCCGTATATCGGTGTTGCTGCCTTTTTATTGGCCGTTGGTCTTTTGGTGGCCTGGATAAAGGCGAAAGAAACGAATAAAGAGGCATTTATTCCTGCATTATTTTTTATGATTGTGGTAACAGTCATAGAGTGGGTGCCAGTTCTTCGGGTCAATGAGCACAGCTGGTTTTATTTGATGCTTTTTGCTTTATTGGTGTGTAATGCTTATCAGATATTAATTCTTCATAAGCTTAATGCACAGTCTGATCGCCGGCGGGAAGAGCTTGCAGCTAACCCTAAGGCTGGGGGAAAGACAAAAAAAAAGCCGTCCATTTAATTGGACGGCTTTTTTGTATAGGATTACCGTATTTCATTTGATTGGGCAGTCCCGTTGGCAATCATTTCAGATACTGAAACGGGTTTAAGCCCTTTGCTGCGAATTTCCTGTAAAACCTCAGGCAGTGCCTTGGCTGTTTGTTTAACAGAGTCGGATGCATGGAGAAGCACAATATCTCCTTTATCGGCCTTACTGACATTTTTAACAATGGTGGTAACGCCAGGATTAGTCCAATCCTTTGAGTCAATGCTCCAGTGTACAACAGTTAAACCAAATCTCTCTGCGGCTTTTAATGTCCGGCTGTCAAAGTGTCCTGTAGGTGCTCTTACCAGCTTTATATCCTTAATATTCAACTTTTGAAAAACAGTCTGTGCTTTAGATAGGTCCTTTCTGATTCCTGCCTCTTCCAACTTCATGTAATCCTCATAATTGTATCCTAATATCCCGATTTCATATCCTTCCTTTGCAATTCTGCTTACCAGGTCAGGGTGACGCTCTGCCCAGGCACCAGAGAGGAAGAAGGTAGCTGCCTTAACATTTTCTTGTTTTAAAACATCTAATATAGGCCCTGCCTTTTCATCTCCCCAACCAATATCAAAGGTTAAGGCAATATCCTTTTCCCCTTTATAAACAGCTTTTGGTCCATCCTTTGTAGAGAAGACTGGCAGTTGGGCAATTTGGTCCATATACAAAAACCAGGCTGTGAAAAATGCAGCAATTATTACTAGGGTAAGCTGTTTAAAAACCTTAACGTTAAAAACATAAAAATTCATGTCTTCCTCACCTCGTCCATAGCATTCCTTGTCTCATACCTATGAGCCTTTTCAAAAAAATATGAATACCATTAATTATAAAATTGGATTTAATGGAAAAGAATACTATCACAACACTATTTTGGAGCGTGAAAAAATGATTGGCATTCTTCTAAGTGAAAAGGAAACCCAAGAAATGCAGTATTTAATCAAAAGAGAAATGGACGAAATTCTATTTGATTTAAAAGATGATCGAATTGATCACATTGTAAAAAGGGCCATGGATGAACGCTATAAAATTTTATTTACCCTTTTTAAACGGGTTGCCTCTCCAAATGAATGTCTGCGATATATGCGCCGAAAAAAGACAAAGACAATTAATAAAATATAGCGATGAAAACAATTTAATAAACAGACTGGTATATGTAAAAGCTTCTTAGAGCAAAGCTCCTAAAGACTCGAAAAAGTTATGTATTACTTTTTCAAAAAAGCCGTTGACTTTTAATTGTTATCTTGGTATATTAATAAACGTCGCTGATAGCCATTGAAGGTTAGCGAAAAAAGTTGTTGACATCACGGTTAGAAAGATGATATATTAAGAAAGTCGCCTATGAGCGATTAACACAATGAACTTCACGATGCAAACCTTATAATTGCTCCTGTGCCAGCACGTATTCAAGAGGAATATGTTCAGCTCGTCGCAAGGCTGCAAAGAGGATGAATCAGAGAAGTTGCCTTGCTCTTTGAAAACTAAACAAACAAAGCGTGAACAAACAAACAAACAAACAATAACATGATGAATTTTATTCATCAGCCAACGTAACTTTATGAGCTAAAACTCATTCTCTTTATCGGAGAGTTTGATCCTGGCTCAGGACGAAC
>NZ_JBYTCJ010000029.1:0-72517 GCF_058790155.1 Neobacillus sp. FW104-15D2 | reverse complement strand
AGGTCATGATTGCTAATCTGGAAAAATCAAGACTTTCAGAAATTAAGGTTGCTTTTGTAATCGGCGCAAATGAAGGAGTTCTGCCTGCAAAGATTCAGGAAGGCGGGATTCTTGGTGATGAAGACCGGGAGAAGCTTGAACTTTCTGGTGTGAAAATAGGGCCGGGGAGCCGTACACGGCTTCTGGATGAAAGCTTTCTTGCATATAAAGCATTTGTTACCCCTTCTGATATCCTTTATGTTACTTACCCAATGGCAAACTCAGAAGGAAAAGCTCTTTTGCCATCTTCCTATATAAATAGAATGAAAGACTTATTACCTGGCTGCGGGGAACACTTTTTTGCGCCGGATCCAACTGAACTTCCGGAAAAGGAACAGTTGACCTTTGTGTCAAGCACCCGTACAGCTATTTCTTATTTAACTGTTCAGCTTCAGCAGAAAAAACGTAATTATCCTATTTCCGATATTTGGTGGGATGTTTACAATTTCTACATGACTAGTCCTTGGAAGGCAGGGGCACAAAAAGTTTTATCGAGTCTTTTTTATACCAACAGAACAGTACAGCTTTCTAAGGATTCTGCAGAAGAGCTTTACGGAGAAGATATTCAGGCAAGTGTGTCAAGAATGGAACTGTTTAACAGCTGTCCGTTTTCCCATTATGTACAGCATGGCTTGAAGCTTAGGGACAGGCAGGTTTATCGGCTTGAAGCTCCTGATATAGGTGAATTGTTCCATGCCGCTTTAAAACAAATCTCCGAAATGGTGAATGAGCAAAATATCACTTGGGCCAGCCTGACAAGGGAACAATGTGAGAAACTCGCTAAGCAGGCGGTCCAATCTCTGGCACCAAGACTGCAAAATGAAATCTTGTTGAGTTCCGAACGAAACCACTATATCAGAAGGAAATTAGAGCAAATCATTACAAGGGCTTCTTTTGTACTAAGCGAACATGCAAAAGCAAGCGGGTTTTCTCCAATCGGTCTGGAACTTGGTTTTGGGCCTCAGGGAAAACTTCCTCCGCTTCAATTCTCTCTTCGTAATGGCCGGAAAATGGAGCTTATTGGGCGGATTGACCGAGTGGATAGAGCAGAAGATGATGGAAGTGTGTTCCTGCGTGTTGTCGATTATAAGTCTAGTGAAAAAGACTTGAACTTAAATGAAGTTTATTATGGCCTTGCTTTGCAGATGCTGACATACTTGGATATTGTACTAGCTAATTCCAAGGATCTTGTTGGCATAGAAGCAACCCCAGCTGGAGTGCTTTATTTCCATGTCCATAATCCAATGGTCAATTCCGCAAAGGTGCTGTCTGTTGATCAAATTGAAAATGAAATTCTCAAGAGATTTAAAATGAATGGCCTAATGCTTGAAGATCAAACAGTTCTTCGGCTGATGGATAAAACAATTGATGCCGGTGACTCGCAAATTATTGCTGCAGGAATCAAAAAGGATGGAACACTTAAAAAGTATTCAAAGGTAGCCAGCAGGAACGACTTTGATGATTTAAGACATTATGTAAGAGAAGTGTATAAAAAAACAGGAAATGAAATTATTGATGGGATAGTAGATATTGCGCCGTATAAGATGAAGGATAAAAAACCATGCAGTTTTTGTTCCTTTAAATCAGTTTGCCAATTTGATGAATCAATCTCTGACAACCACTTCCGTATTCTGCCTGCAAAGTCGAATGACGAAGTGCTTGAGTCAATAAGAAAGGAGGCAGATTCTAATGGCTGATCTTCAGATTCCCATAAAACCAGATAATGTAACATGGACAGACGACCAATGGAAGGCAATAATGGCCAAAAATCGGGATATCCTGGTAGCAGCTGCAGCAGGATCTGGAAAAACCGCTGTCCTTGTAGAAAGAATCATTCAAAAGGTTCTTTCGGCAGATGACCCGGTCAATGTAGATGAACTGCTGGTTGTAACCTTTACAAATGCTTCTGCGGCAGAGATGCGCCACAGAATTGGAGAGGCACTGGAAAAAGCAATACAAAGTGATCCTCAGTCAAGGCATCTTAGAAAGCAGCTAAGCCTTTTAAATAAAGCGTCTATTTCTACCCTCCATTCTTTTTGTCTGGAAGTCATCCGCAGATATTATTATTTGATCGACATAGATCCAGGATTCCGGATAGCTGATGAAACGGAGGCACAGCTTTTAAGAGATGAAGTTATGGATGAACTTTTCGAAGAGGAGTATGGAAAAAAGGACAATGAGGCTTTCTTTAGACTTGTAGATGCTTTTACAAGTGACCGCAGTGATGCTTCCCTTATGGAAATTGTCCGTTTTATATATGACTTTTCAATGTCCAATCCTCTTCCAGAAAAGTATTTGCAATCTATCGTGGAAATGTATGAAACAGATCCAGAAGAGGGAGTAGACGATCTGCCTTTTGTTTCTGCTTTGCTTTATGATATTGAACTGCAGCTTTTCAATGCCAGCGAGTTAATTGAAAAGGCTCTGGAAATGTCTAAGCTTCCTGGCGGACCGGCTCCACGGGCGGTGAATTATATGGATGATTTACAGCTGATTAATACTCTTTCTGCAGCTAAAAAAGATTCCTGGCAAACGCTTTACAATGCGATGCAGACGATTTCCTTTTCAACTGCCAAACAATGCCGCGGCGACGATTTTAATAAGGAATTAGTTGAAGAGGCAGGAAAACTTCGGGATAAAGCCAAAAAGATTATAAATGGATTAAAGGATGAACTTTTTTCCCGCAGGCCAGAAAGCTTCCTTCGCGATATGACGGAAATGCGCCCTCTGATCGAAACACTTGTCTCTCTAGTAAAGTCCTTTGCTTTACGTTTTAGTGAAGCAAAAAGGGAAAGAGGCTTGGTAGATTTCGCTGATTTGGAACACTATTGTCTTGCCATTTTAGCCGAAGATGTATCTGAAAGCGGAGATTTTCTTCCTTCTGAGGCAGCTATTTTCTACAGGAACCATTTTAGAGAAGTCTTGGTTGATGAATATCAGGATACGAATATGGTGCAGGAAACAGTACTCAAACTAGTGGCGAAAGGACAGAATGAACCAGGCAACCTGTTTATGGTTGGTGATGTAAAACAGTCCATTTACCGCTTTAGGCTTGCTGAACCAAACTTGTTTCTTGGAAAATATAACAAGTTTGATTCTGATGGAAATACGCTCGGATTAAGAATTGACTTATCCCGAAATTTCCGGAGCAGAAAAGAAGTCTTGGATGGAACAAACTATATTTTCAAACAAATAATGGGCGTGAATGTTGGTGAAATAGAATACGATGGATCAGCAGAATTAAAGCTGGGTGCTTCGTATCCTGAAGAAAATATTCCTGTTGAATTGATGCTGATTGAGCGGAATGATGCGGGAGAAGACTTGGCTTCACAGGGGGAGGACTCTGCCTATGAATCTGAATTTGACAGAGTAGAACTGGAGCAATCCCAGCTGGAAGCAAAAGCATTGGCTCAAAAAATAAAAGAGCTGATTGAAAATAAAACGCCTGTATTCAATTCAAAAACAAAAACAAACCGTCCCTTAATGTATAAAGATGTTGTCATCCTCCTAAGATCCATGACATGGGCCCCTCAAATCATGGAGGAATTTAAACAACAGGGTATTCCAATATATGCTAACTTATCTACCGGGTACTTTGAAGCGACTGAAATTGCAATCATGATGTCTTTGTTAAGAGTTATTGATAACCCGTACCAGGATATTCCTCTTGCCTCTGTTTTAAGGTCTCCAATTGTAGGGCTTAATGAGGAAGAACTGGCTCAGCTCCGGATTTACAATAAGAGAGGGAGTTATTGGGAAGCTGTTGAAACTTATATGAGAAGCAGTTCACCTGATATAAATTCTGACCTTCAGGACAGATTAGCCCTATTTTCCGAAATGCTTGGGAATTGGAGAGCAATGGCAAGACAAGGCTCACTCTCCGAGTTAATCTGGCAGTTGTACAGAGATACACAGTTTTATGATTTCGCAGGTGGGCTGCCAGGTGGAAAACAGCGACAAGCGAACCTTCGTGCCTTATATGACCGGGCACGGCAATATGAAGAAACATCCTTCAGAGGTTTATTCCGCTTTTTAAGATTCATAGAAAGAATGATGGAGCGCGGCGATGACCTTGGTGCGGCAAGGGCATTGGGAGAACAGGAGGATGTTGTCCGGCTAATGACTATTCACAGCAGTAAGGGCCTGGAGTTCCCTGTTGTCTTTATTGCTGGCTTATCCCGTCAATTTAATCAAATGGATATTCGTAAGTCATATTTAATAGATAAAGAGTTTGGATTTGCTGCAAAATATGTTGATCCTGTTAAGCGAATTTCCTATCCATCCCTTCCTCAGATAGCTTTTAAAAGGAAAAAGAGAATGGAAATGCTGGCGGAGGAAATGCGTGTTCTTTATGTGGCTCTGACTCGTGCAAAAGAAAGGCTGTATATGATTGCCTCCATAAAGGATATAGAAAAGAAGCTGGAACAATGGAAGGCTGCGAGCTCTCATCCGGAGTGGCTGTTAAAGGATTATGAAAGGGCGGGGGCAAGCAGTTATCTGGATTGGGTAGGACCAACACTCTTCCGTCATCAGGACTGCGGGGATGGATTGACTAATTTAATTCCTGAGGAAATCTCCGCTCATCCATCTCTTTGGAAAATTAACAGATTAAATGCTGAAGAGTTAGTTTCAAAAGAAAATTTGGAAGAAGAGGAACAGGATAAATTTCTTGAGTTGGTGGAGCAGGGAAAAGGTGTACCGATAGAATCAACAGAAGGGCAACAGGTTTTTAAGATGTTATCCTGGGAGTATAGCTTTCAGGACGCTGCCACACATCGTTCAAAGCAATCAGTTTCAGAGATGAAACGGCATCGGGAAATTGCAGATGAAAACAGTGGAACTGATTTACTGAGGAAGTTTAAAAAGACTCATTTAAATAGACCGAGGTTTATGCAGGAGAAGACTATTACTCCGGCAGAGCGAGGGACGGCACTCCATATGGTCATGCAGCATGTGGATTTCAGCAAGCCTGTTACGATTCCCGTCCTTCAGGAACTGCTCTCTTCTATGGTGAAGGATGAACTTCTTACAGATGAACAGCTGCAGGTAATCGAACCTGAATTAATCGTTCAATTTTTTAATTCTGAGCTTGGCCATCGCCTGCAGAAGGCAAAGTATATTAAACGGGAAATTCCATTTACCATGTCATTGCCTGCCAAAGAAGTTTACATGGACTGGAAAGAAGAAAATGAGTCTATATTTGTACAAGGTGTTATAGATTGTGTTTTTGAGGATGAACAGGGACTTGTACTCCTGGATTATAAATCTGATACTATACATGGGCGCTATAAGGGAGGATTTGAACAGGCAAGGCCTCTCATTGAAAACCGTTATAAAATGCAAATAGATTTATATACCAAAGCACTTGAACAAATTTGGAAGAGAAAAGTGGATGAAAGATATCTATTCCTATTTGACGGTGCACATATCATGAATATTTAAAAGACAAAAAGCGGAGGAGCCCTATAGGCGCCTCCGCTTTATTTAGCTATTAAGAATTGATTTTATCAATTCTGAATGCACGACGGACAGGACATGGAAAGCATCGTCAGCTATATCTTCGCTCGAGTGAAAAGCATCTGCTTTTCCGGGGATGCCCTAGTCAGGCGAAAGGAGCAGGACAAGGAAAGTTTCGTCAGCTTTGCCTTGCACGAAGAAAAAGCAAAGTTTTTTCGAGGAAGGGCCGTTTTAAGTGTAATAAGCGCAACTACGGCGTTATCCTCGCTTAATGGCTCGGCAATCGACGGGTACTCTAATTATTCCCGGCAATAGGCTGGTCAATCAAGTTTGTATCAAGTACACCGGTTGAGCTTAAGCCGTTATTTGCAATAATAAACGCGCCGGTATTTAACGAACCTGAACCGGCAAAAGTTTTTCCGGTACTTTTTGGGGAAATAAAAGCGGCATCACCAAATTGAACTACTCCCCCGCTAACAGTAACGATTTGAACAGGGCCGATTATAGCAGGCATCAGAATCCCCCTTTTCTTTAAGTTTGTGTGTTTTCTCTTTCCCTAAGCTGCCGGATATGTTTAATTCTTGACTCAAGATGTATATGGCACGTACTGCCAATATGAATTACCGATGCTGCTGCATTACCGATAACCCGAATGCAGGAAACATTGATGACAGGATTGATATTTTGGCGGTTAATCCTTACATTTTCTATTAATGGGGGAATGCGAATCGGTTCTTTAAACACAGGATAGTTATAGTTACCTTCCGACCCATAAAAAAATTCTTCCTCCCTTTGAACGGCAAGAGCTCTGGAAAAACTATTAACAAAGGTTGAATCCCCAATCTCTATAACGGAAGAAAAGGAATTAATATTAACCCGAAGATGCTGGACGGAAGATAATCGGCTCAGCATTGCTTTATCCCTGAGGAGTAATAGGAACAAAAGGACCTATGATTAACGATTCAGCAGGGGTATCAAAAGTGGAAGACAATTGGATGGTTTCCGTATCCCCTACCAGGATCATGGAGGAGCTTGCAACCCCGATAACCTTAATGGTTCCTACACACAATTCTCTATTATAAACATGGTATTCCATTTATGAATCATCCCTTTCTTGTATCAGGAAGATTGCGGACGAAGGCGGTAATCCCTTTTTCGATGTCAATTTTTAGCTGCTGGATAATTTTATCTTTATTTTCTACCTCATATTCGGGCTGGCGTTTTTGCACCGGGATTTGATTTAAATAATGTTCAATACGGCCTGGGAGCTGTTTTTTTATATCCTCCTTAATAAAACTATAATAGGCAGAATCTACTGTCTTGAAAAATTCCTTTTCGCAGGCAGAAATAATATTTTCAGAATAAGAATCAACATAGTTTAATATTTCATCCTCAACATCAATTGTCTGTCTCATTTGCTCTGCTGGTGAGAAAGGGGTTGATAGGGTTTGATTTCCTACTGCAAAATCTTCAATTCCCTGCATATCGGAGGGATTCAGCCCTATGTTTAATGTACCCTCCAATGTTTCGACCTTCAGCTGGTCGAATTTATATTCAATCCGATCAACCCTGATTGGCGGTTTTGCCTTTAATTCCTGTATTTCCTTCTGCATTTCATTTAAGCTGTATTCCAATTGGCGGATACGCTGTTCCTGTGATTCAACAAAGAGGTGAAGCTTACGAATATATTCATAAAAATCCTGATACATTCCATTCACCTCCGTATCAAATTACGTATTTTCGCGTGATCCAGCATGCAAGGGAACAGATGGAGCCAGCATTAACTGACCTTGACCTATCGCTTGCTGCTTGGCAGGCTGGGGGGCGGGCCCTGTGAAGCCGCCTGTATTAAATAAGTTGGAAGCAGGTTTAATGATACCTGCACTCCCAATTTGGAAGACACTCGAATTCGTTATCCCACCGATTTTAATAAAATTTATATGAATCGACTGTTGAATATAATAATTCAATGGTATCACCTGCGCTTTTTAATCTTATACGTTCAGCACAATTCCTGCATCCATACCGTCCTGGTCCGAGGTATTGGTTGAACTCAATTCGTTTCTAATCCTTAAGGAATCCCCAGTATTAAACGACCCAGCACCCGAGAAAGTCTTTGCATTAGAAAGAGGCATAATTTTGTAAACATCCCCAATATTAAATACGGCGCTGCTTCCGATTGAGATAACTTGTGCAACTCCCACAATTGCTGGCATAAAGTACACCCTTTTTTCAAATTTAAATCAATATCCAAATACAGTAATTTCCTCCAAAAAGTAGGCGAATGCCCTTTTCTTAAATATGTTATGTGATATTTTCTAGAAGGTGATTCAATTGCCTATAAGACGCCTGAATGTTCCGGTTATTAAGAATTTCTTCTCGGGTTTTTTAAGCTGTAAATCATAATTAAGCTATAATGTATAAAGGAAGGGAGGACATTTAATGCCAAAAAAAAGGATACTTTATTTGGATGTTTTGCGCGGATTTTCTCTTCTGGGAATACTTGTGGTTAATATGCTTTCCTTTCATTCACCATATTTATATGTAGATCCCTATAAATATTGGTCCGAGCCGGCCGATGGTTTCCAGTATGCTGTAATCGATATATTTTTTCAGGCAAGCTTTTATCCTTTATTTTCATTCCTATTTGGATACGGCTTAGCCTCAATGAGGGAAAAAACGGTCGGTCTTGGAAAAAGCTTTGCAGGAATTGCTGTCCGCAGACTTCTTTTTCTAATGGTGCTGGGTACACTGCATGTGATACTGATTTGGCATGGAGATATCCTATTAATTTACTCGATTGTCGGTTTTCTTTCGCTTTCAGTTCTTACACTGTCAAAAAAGGCCCTTTTTACAGCAGGTGTATTCCTTTATCTTATTCCTAACGCTTTCTTGTCTATTTTTGGCCTGTTTATACATACCTCAGGTATAAGTTTCGATTCCAGGCCAGCGTCCCAGTCCATTAGAATCTATTCCAAAGGGAATTTCATAGATATCTTCTGGCAGAGACTACACGATTGGGGGGCTGCCAACAGCGGACTTTCTCTACTTTTAATTTTTACATCCATTTTTCCTTTTTTCCTGATCGGTGCATCCATTGCAAAAGGAAAAAAACTGCCAAACAAAACATCCCGGCATCTGTTATTTTGGGCTTTCTTCATCCCGGGCTTTGTATTTAAATGCCTTCCGTATATCACGAAGAAGGGTTTTGAGGCATTATTTGTTCAAGATGTTTTTGGAGGACCGCTTCTTTCTGTTTCCTATGCTATTGCTATATTTATGTTACTGAAAAACAAAAATACGAAAAAAATATTTTCCATTTTTTCTCACGCAGGCCGTATGTCACTGACTAACTATCTAATGCAGTCCATTTTAGGAACTTTCCTCTTTTACAGCTATGGTTTAGGACTCTACGGTAAAGTATCTCTATGGGAAGGGACTATACTAGCGGCAGCCATTTTTCTTTTTCAGCTATTTTTCAGCCGATACTGGTTAAAAAAGTTTGATGCTGGTCCGGTGGAATTCATTTGGAGAAGGTTTACCTACTTAGGCAAAACAAATCGATAACATAAATATTCGAAAAGTAATACTATTTATTATTAAACATCATTCATAAATTGATAAAATAAAAGGCAGCAGCCCTGAAAAGGGGTGCTGCCTTTTAAATGACATACTAATCAATGGAGGGAAAAGGATGAAATTTGTTACAGCTGAGATGAAGGGAAGTACAGCAGTCGGGGTTATGGACTCAACCGGTGAAAATGTTTTGCTTTTAAATGCCGCAGAACAATGCAAATCAGGAGAGAAAATATTCCCTGATACATTGCTGGAGTGTATTCAGATGGGAGATTCCTTTTTGGAAAAAGTAAATAGCCTCATTGATTGGGAGGAAGTGAATTCTCACTTTATACCATTAAGTAAAGTCAAGCTCCTTGCGCCGATTCCTCGGCCAGCAAAGAATATCTTCTGTGTTGGCAAAAACTATGCAGACCATGCAATTGAATTAGGCAGTGCCGCGGATATACCGGAGCACGTTATGGTTTTTACAAAAGCACCAACTACGGTTACTGGACCAGATACAGAAATACAAAATCACAGCGGAGTTACCAATCAGCTTGATTATGAAGGCGAACTTGCAGTTGTCATTGGAAAAGAGGGACAGGGGATTAGCCGGGAAAATGCATTGGATTATGTTTTCGGCTATACCATTATTAATGATATTACTGCACGTGACCTGCAGGAAAGACATAAGCAATTCTTTATTGGGAAAAGCCTTGATACAAGCTGTCCAATGGGCCCCTGGCTGGTACATAAAAATGAACTTGAGAATCCTAGAAACCTTAAAATTCAGACCCGGGTTAATGGAGAGATCAGACAGGATTCTAGCACCGATAATTTTATTTTTCCTATTGAAGAAATTATCTCAGTCCTTTCCAGGGGAATGACACTTGAACCGGGTGATATTATAGCTACTGGGACACCGGCCGGAGTAGGAAAAGGCTTTAAACCGCCAAAATACCTTTTTGGTGGAGATGTCATCGAAATTACTGTGGAAGGTTTAGGGATTTTAAGAAATACGATCTCGAAATAAACCTAAAAGCCGCTCGTTAGCCGCCTTAAATTTCGTTTTTTGAGATATGCTGTGATATGATAGGAACATCAAAAATAGAATTGGCATAGGAGGAAAGTGGATGACACACGTCCATATTACGACTTGGGTTATAGGAATTATTTTATTCTTCGTTGCTTTGTCGCTTCATAAAAGCGGCAAGCGAAAAGGCTCGAGAATCGTTCAAATGATTTTAAGGGTTTTCTATTTACTTATAATTGGTACAGGCATAGAGCTAATAATGAGGTACCATATTCATGTTACCATGCTTTATATACTCAAAATGGCTGTAGGTCTATGGATCATTGCGATAATGGAATTCATCCTAATGAGAACATCCAAAGACCGCAGGACTTCCGTACTTTGGATCCAGTTTGTAATTGCTATTTTGCTCGTTATATATCTTGGATTAAAACTGCCGCTCGGATTCCATCCGTTTGCATAAGGAAGTCAAGAGGCCACTTTTTTAGTGGTCATATCTTCCTGGTGATTTTCGTTCTAGGCAGTCGCTTTCCGCTCAATCATTTAGATATAAGATCAACATTAAAAACCTTCAATCACATGCAAGATCCAAAATTAAAAATAATGTCTAAAAGCTGCCAAAAATGGCGGCTTTTTGTATTTTTTGCATATCCTTGCTGAAACAAATATGTTATTTTTATATTAAGAATAGTTTCGTAATTTGAAGGTGAATGGTGATATTTTGATCAAAACTCTTAACTATACATATGAGAATCATCAGAAGCTTCAGCGCTTTATCCACCAGAATCAGCTGGATACGTTTCCTGCAGTGCTGATTCAAATTTTTTCAGGGGAGCAGGACCCGGATAAATTAAAAACAATCCAGCAGCGGCTAAAACTTTTAGTACCTAAGGCTACAATTATTGGGTGTACGACAGCTGGTGAAATAAATGGCAGCTCCCTTCAGGAAAAGTCTATAGTTATTTCCTTTACAGGGTTTGAAAAAACCTCCATTGATTCCTGTATTGTAGAGCAAAGAGATTTTCCCAATTGCTTTATGATGGGGAAAAAACTTTCGGAAATGCTAATAGATTCGCAAACCAAAGCAATGATTATCATGATTGGAAGTGTGGACCTAGATACACAGCAGTTCCTGGATGGAATTTTTTCATCCAAGCCAGACATTTTGATAACTGGCGGGATTGCTGGAAACAATGGAAGCCTGGAAGGAACTTATGTTTTTAATGGTGATACTTCTGTTTCGCAGGGGGCTGTTGCAATTGCCTTAAAAAGTGATTGTTTAATAGCAGAAGCGGGAGCAGATTTTAAATGGCGGGAAATCGGAAGAAAGCTGACTGTAACCAAAGCTGAAGGCCGCGTAATATATACGATTGAAAACAAGAAGCCAATCCAAATATTAAAGCATTACCTTGGAGAAGACTTTGTAAGCACTCTTCCTCGTTCGGGTGCAGAATTTCCGTTTATTTCTGAGAAAAAGAGTGAAAAGTTCCCACTGTACATCACCAAATTATATGATAGCGGAGCAGTGGAAATGAACAGGCCTCTCTTAACAGGTGATCGCCTGACCATTGCATACCCTGACATTGCATTAGTTATTGAAGAATCTCTGGCTAACATGAAGCGCCTATCAAAAAAACCGATAGAAGCATTATTTGTTTTTCATAGTGCTGCACGTAAATATTTTATGAATGACTATGTTGAGGCTGAATTGAGAATGCTTCAGCAGATTGCTCCGGTTTCCGGATTTTGCTCCTACGGGGAAATTAGCTCTCAAAAAAAGAAAACGGCACAACTGACGGGATACTCCTTTTCATACCTGGCGCTTACTGAATCTGCAGAGCTGCCAAAAAAAGAAAACAGTCTCTTTGAATACCAGCCTCCTCAGCATTTAAATTCAATCATGACCCTTACGCATTTAATGCAGGCAGCTGAAAATGATAATCGAAAACTTAATGAGCATTTGTCATTATCCGGCCAATACTATCGTTCTTTATTTGATAATAATGCTGACTTTGTATATTCAACAGATTTGAAGGGGAATTTTACCAGTGTGAACAGATCTTTTGAAAAGACGTTTGGTTATATGGAAAATGATGTGGTTGGAAAATCTGCTTTGACGTTTATTAATAAAGAAGATGCTGCCAGGGCAACGGCCCACTTTTTAAAAGCCCTCCAGGGGAAAGAACAATTTTACAATTTGAGGATTGCAGATGTAAATGGCGATGTTCAGCTTTTTCAAATGAAAAATATCCCAATTACTATAGACGGGGCTGCGATCGGAATTTATGGCATTGGAAGGAATATATCTGACATCGTTAAAAGCGAGGAAAAAATTGCAAAGCTTGCCTATGTAGATCCTCAGACTGGATTGCCCAACAGGCAAAAAATCACCGAGCAGTTCGGGGAATTGATTAAAAGGGCAAGCAAGAAAAAACGGAAGCTTGCTGTTTTGTTTATAGATATAGACAGGTTCAAAATTATTAATGACAGTCTTGGCCATTATGCAGGAGATCTGATTTTAAAAGATTTAGCAGAGAGAGTGCAGGAGGAATTGCCAGCCGGAGCTTATCTGGGAAGGTTTAGCGGGGACAAGTTTACTCTGATTTTAACGAAGAATGTTAATAGCGATCAAGTCATGAATACCGCTAAAAAGATTACAAGATGTATATCAGAACCCATTCACTTTGACCAAAAAGAATTTTTTGTAACAGCAAGTATAGGTGCGAGCCTGTTTCCCGAAGACGGCTCTGAAGAAAAGGAATTACTCAAAAATGCTGATATCGCTGTTAATAACTCTAAAAAATCTGGCGGAAATCGGATTACTTTCTTTTCCACAGAGATGAATGAGGAAGCTTTAAAGCGACTTGAACTGGAAAGTTATTTAAGGAAAGCGCTTCAAAAGGAAGAGTTTTACTTATGCTATCAGCCTCTGATTGATCTGGCATCAGGTAAAGTTTATGGAAGCGAAGCACTTCTGCGCTGGAACCATCCGAAATTGGGGCTCGTTTCACCTGGAGAATTTATCCCTCTTGCGGAAGAAACGGGATTGATTGATGAAATAGGGAACTGGGTATTAAGGACGGCTTGTGTACAAAATAAAAAGTGGCAGGGATTAGGGCTTGAGAAGCTAAGCATTTCCATTAATGTTTCGGCCTATCAATTTCAAAAAGACAGTTTTTTAAAGGATGTTAAGCTGGCACTAGAGGAAGCTGGCCTTGAACCAATGTATCTCACACTGGAACTGACCGAAAGTGCGATGCTGCAAAATATTGATTACAGCATTTTAACGATGAAGGCCCTCCAGGATTTAGGCGTAAAGGTATCAATTGATGATTTTGGAACCGGCTATTCTTCCTTAAGCTATTTACGAAATCTGCCGATTAATACACTTAAAATTGACCGCTCCTTTATTAATAATCTAATGATGGATACTTCCGACATTGCTATTGTTAAAGCCATTATTACAATGGGACAGGGACTATCAGTTAAAGTGGTCGCAGAAGGGGTAGAAACTAAGGAACAAATTGATTTGCTGAAAGAATTAGATTGCCACTTTGCCCAGGGATTTTACCTATATAAACCGCTAAAGGCCAGTGACTTCGAAAAAAATTTTTCACCTAAAGAAATTCATATGTAAATGGGATCCAGACAAAATCAGAATCCCTTTTTTTACGTAAATTGCTAAGAAATCAATTTTTCGATCACGAGTCTTTTCCCGGTATTAACCGTAAATTCAAAGCGGTCGTTCACTTTTTCAAAATAACAGAAGTGATGCTGTACATTGCAAATTTGTTCCTGGTTGTCAAAGACCATGAAATTAACGCCAGCCTTCCTGTCTTCCTCCGCCAGGAACGATAAATGGTTATAACAATACAAACAGTCATATATCGAAAAATCCATGGAATTAAGGGTGGTGACAAACTGAATAAAGGCTTCGTCATTTAGCTCTTCCAGCAGACGGTCAAGCGAGTAAATCAGATGCTTTCTGGTCCTAACCATATCCTGATCGCGTAAAATGATGGATTCATCCGTAAGGCAGACTTTTCCCGCCTCTATTAAAATCCCTCTTTTCCAGCGATTATAGCGAAAAACTTCAATTTCCTGATGAAGGGATTCGTCGAGAAGAGCCGCTTCCTCGGTTTCTTTGTCAAAAAAAATCCATTGGTCATTAATTAATTCTACTGTACCTTCATTGTATGCTCTTGATTGGAATTCAAAAAGTTTATTTCGCTGCTGTCGATTCATCACTTATCCTCCGTGAGTGTTGCTTACACTTACCTTTGTAGACATCTTTAAATGAAAATATAACTTTTTTTTGCTAAGTATATTGGACAATTAACCAGAATTCACTACCGGCATAGTATAGGAACACGTCTTTTAATCATATTTTTGGGCGCCCGATGTGGAGGAGGTATTGCTATGTGCGGAATTACTGGTTGGATCAATTATAAAAAGCAGATGAAGAATGAACTGGATATTCTAGAAAAAATGACAGAAACCCTTGAAAAAAGAGGTCCGGATGATACAAATTTATGGACAGAGGGATTCGTCGGCCTTGGGCACAAAAGGCTAATTGTAGTAGATCCTGAAGGTGGACGCCAGCCAATGCAGAAAACTGGAAAGGGAGCTACTTATACCATTTGTTATAACGGTGAATTATATAATACCGAAGATATTCGGAAAGAACTCCTATCAAAAGGATATTCGTTCAGGGGCCATTCTGATACTGAAGTACTGTTAACAGCCTATATAGAATGGGCTGAGGAATGTGTAACACACTTAAATGGGATCTTTGCATTTGCTGTCTGGGATGAAAAAAAGGACCATCTTTTCATAGCACGTGACCGGCTTGGAGTTAAACCATTATTTTTCTCCGAGGTTTCTGGTGGACTTATTTTTGGATCGGAATTGAAAGCTGTTCTTGCCCATCCGGAAATAAAGCCTGCATTAAACCGGGAAGGTATTGCAGACGTATTGGGGCTTGGACCTTCAAGGCCGCCTGGTTCAGGTGTATTTCAGGGAGTACGTGAGCTTAAGCCAGGTCACGCCCTAACCTTTTCAAGAAATGGATTGAAGATATGGCGTTACTGGAATGTCGAGAGCAGGAAGCATACGGACAGCCTGGAGGATACGATAGAAAATGTCAGATACCTTGTGACCGACGCTGTGAAAAGGCAGCTTGTTTCGGATGTTCCTCTGTGTACCTTCCTTTCAGGCGGAGTCGATTCAAGCATAATAACAGCCATTGCGGCAAGGGATTTTCAAAAAGAGGGAAAAGGGCCGCTCAATACTTATTCGATTGACTATGAAGGAAACCATCAATTCTTTAAACGGAATGACTTTCAGCCTGATGCTGATTCCTATTGGATTAACTTAATGGCAGAAGAATTTGAAACGAAACATCACTCCTGTATTATTAGTCAGGAAGAACTCGCGGAAAATTTGAAAGAAGCAGTAATGGTAAGAGATTTGCCGGGAATGGCAGATGTCGACTCCTCTCTTCTCTGGTTTTGCCGAAAAATAAAAGAGGACTTTACTGTAAGTCTTTCAGGTGAATGTGCAGACGAAATTTTTGGCGGCTATCCATGGTTCCACAGGCAGGATGATTTGACACGTGAAGGCTTCCCATGGATGCGTTCTGTTGCAGAGCGGCAGGAATTGCTCAAGCCTCATTGGGGAAGTAAATTGAAATTAAATGAGTATGTAATCGATAACTATAATCTTTCTGTCGCGGAAACTCCAGTAATGGAAGGGGAAACCCGAGAGGAAACAAGGAGAAGAGAAATATTTTATCTAAATATGAATTGGTTTATGACTACCCTTTTAGATCGAAAGGACAGAATGAGCATGGGTGCAGGCCTTGAAGTGCGTGTGCCATTTGCAGACCACAGGCTTGTAGAGTATGCCTGGAATATCCCATGGGAAATGAAAATGCATGGGGCAAGGGAAAAAGGCATCCTTCGCAAGGCTTTTGAAGGGCTGCTGCCAGAAGAAGTGTTATATCGGAAAAAAAGTCCTTATCCAAAGACGCATAATCCGTATTACACAAAACTAGTGCAGGATTTGCTCACAAATGCACTTAAGAATAAATCTTCCGTGCTCCATGAGTTATTCGATAATAAGAAATTAACGGCCATTGCAGAATCTGGCGGCGCGTCCTTCACCCAGCCATGGTTTGGCCAATTGATGACCGGCCCACAGCTTCTTGCACACCTATATCAAATTCATGTTTGGTTTGAGGAATATGGAATTAACTTAGCAGAGTAAGAATCTAACAAGCTCCCCTCGCAGCAGGGGAGCTTTAATATTGAACGCAAATTCGGATTTTTGGTGGGCAGAAGGTCCAGATAAGTTTTACCATAGCAGCCAGCACACTTTATCACATTTATTTTTTAGGATTATCGTCATGGAGCCTGGCTTTTAGTGCAGCTAATTATAAGAGGAGTTGGGAAGTGGAAGCATCTTTACAAAAAAATCTCACATCCTTTTTTGGATTTTTATAAAATTATCTAAGTAAAATCGTCTTGCTGCTCTTTAAACGAAGATAGTTTTACAGGAAAACACAAAAAATAGACTGTGAGAAAGATATTTAAATAATTAAAAAGGGGAAATGCACGATTTTGAGAAAGAAATGCACGATTTTGAGGAAGAAATGCACGAAATTTGGAAAAGAATGCACGATTTCGAGGAGGAAATGCACGATTTCGAGGAGGAAATGCATGAAATTGGAAAAGAATGCATGACTTCAAGGGAGAAATGCACGATTTTGAGGAAGAAATGCACGAAATTGGAAAAGAATGCATGACTTCAAGGGAGAAATGCACGAATTGAGGAAATAATGCACGTGTTTGCAATGCAATCCATACCATTGAGGAGATAACCAGGCCTGCTCTCCGGACCGCCAGAGCTATAAATGTAAGTTGGCAGATATATAATACAACTATTCATAAATGCTTTCAATATACTAAAAAAAGGCCGGGAACCCCCGGCCTTAACCTGCCTTAACAAAAGCCTTATTCACCCAAATCCTTGACCGCCATCGTGTTAACATTAAAATCCCGCGAAGCCACTCATCGCAAATAAACGCGATCCATACCCCCACTAAACCGAGCCCAAAATAAATGCCAAGAATATAGGAGAGACTGACACTGACTCCCCACATGGAGAGAATCCCCATGTAAACAGGGAACCTGACATCACCGGAGGCACGCAAGCCATTTATTATTACCAGATTAAAAGACCGTCCGGGTTCCAAAATAGTCGTTAGTAAAATCAGCGTACTTCCCAAAGCGATAATATCTTTATTGTGTGTGAAAAAGGAAACCAGCTGATGGGAGAAGAGAGAAAATACTAGTGATGCAGAGAAAGAAATAATAATAGCAAGTTTTAGACTCTTTAAACATCGTTTATAGGCTTCTTCATGTTTTTGGCCGCCGACCATATGCCCAATCATAATCTCTGTACCCTGGCTTATGGCAACACTGCCAAGATAAATAAACATCATGATATTTTGCGCATATACCTTCGTGGTCAGCGCCTCTGTTCCCAACGATGTAATGAAGAATGTAATGACCATCTGGGAGGCATTGTAGGATAAGTTCTCACCAGCGGCTGGAACGCCAATTCTTAATAGATTTCTAATATGTTCCTTAGGGAAACGAAACATCAACTTAAAAGGAAAGGGCCTAGGGACCCGCTTAAATAAAATATAAAGGGCAAAGAGAAATCCAATAAAACGGCTGACTGTGGTTGAAATAGCTACACCCTCAGGGCCAAGAACCGGAAACCCTAATAATCCAAAAATAAATAACGAGTTTCCTGTAACATTTAAAATATTCATTCCCACTGCTAAAAACATAGAGTCACGAGTGTAACCATAGCTTCTGATAATAGCACTAATAGTCATAATTAATGCTTGTATAAAAGAAAAACCGCCAACTATTTTCAAAAAAATTTGAGCCTCATTCATTAATTCAGCAGGTAAGTCCATCAGCTGCAAAAGATATCCGCCGAAGAAAAAGGCAATGGCACTGAGCAGAAGTCCAAAGAGAAAGTTGGCACCAAGTGAGACTGCAGCAATTTCGGTTGCGTTTTTCCCGCGTTTCGCTCCAAGATTTTGTGCTACAAGGATGGATGTTCCAGTAGCTACAAAACCAAACATCACAATGACAAGCGAAAGAATCTGATTGGATACCCCGACTGCAGCCACCGCTTTGTCTGAGTAGAAGGAGAGCATAAGTGTATCAGCGTTCCCCATTAGCATATAAAGTAAAATTTCTATAAATAATGGCCAGGTTATAGTAAACAAGGTCATTTTCTTAGCTGTATTTTCCATAAATAACCCCCATCCCCGTAAAAACAAAAGAACGCGGACAAGGTTCAGTAAAGGACCCTGTCCGCTTCTAAATATCATATGTCTCTGAATATTAAACCATTAAAACTCAAGGATGGCAAAGCCTTTTGAAACTAGCTGTATTGAAAATTTATCAGTTCCTGATATTTCTTCATTTGTCCATAAATTGCGAACAGACTTCCCAGATAGGTTAAAGGGCAGAACATAATCAACGGTATCACTTCCGGTGTTGAGAATGACAACAGCCGTTCTTTCTCCATTAGATTTTGTATAGGCAAGACATGTTTCGTGATATTCCCCAGGAATAAAGGAGAGCTGACCTTCGTTTGCCAAAAGAGGATTTTCCTTACGCAGGGCAATCAACTTTTGTACATGGGCAAATAAATCCAGATTTTGTTTCTCCGCGTCCCACTCCATGCACTTTCTGCAGCCTGGATCCTGTTCACCTGTTAGGCCGACCTCATCTCCATAATAAATGCACGGTGTTCCATTAAAGGTAAGCAGAAGACTGTAAATCTGTTTAAGGCGGTCAATGTCCCCTCCGCATACGGTCAATATTCTTGGTGTATCATGGCTGTCAACAAGATTGAAAGCAACCTCGTTAACATTTTGAGGATACATGTGAGTAACCTGGGACATATTTTCAATAAATTCATTAACACTAATTGTTTCTTTTGCAAACAAGTTAAGGATATTTGTAGTAAAAGGATAATTCATAACTGCATCAAACTGGTCACCGCGCAGCCATGGCATTGAATCATGCCAAATCTCCCCGAGAATATATAAGTCAGATTTGATTGCTTTTACTTCTTTCCGAAATTCACGCCAGAATGCATGGTCTACTTCGTTTGCTACGTCCAGGCGCCAGCCGTCGATGTTAAATTCTTTTACCCAGTAGCGGCCAACTTCCAATAGATATTCTTTAACTTCTGGATGTTCGGTATTTAATTTAGGCATCAACTCTGTAAAAGCAAACGTGTCATAGTTTGGAATTGGCTCAGTCACAATCGGAAACTCACGGATATGGAACCAATTTTTAAAACGGGAATTCTCACCATTTTCCAAAACGTCCTGGAATTGAGGAAAGAAGAAACCACTGTGGTTGAAAACGGCATCAAGCATAACCTTTATTCCGTTTTCGTGGCATACTTCAACCATCTTTTTAAAAGTTTCTTTGGTTCCAAACTGCGGATCAATTTCCATATAATCAATCGTATCGTATTTATGGTTTGAGTACGCTTTAAAAATTGGCGTAAAATAAATTCCGCTTATACCTAGCTCTTTAAGATGGTCAATGTGCTGGATAACACCTTCAAGGTCCCCGCCAAAGAAATTTGTACGGGAAGGTTCCAATGATCCCCAAGGGAGAGCACCTTCAGGGTCATTTTCACTATTGCCATTGGCAAACCGTTCAGGAAAAATTTGATACCAAACAGTATTTTTAACCCACTCAGGAGCACGGAAAACATCGACATGATTTAGATAAGGAAAGCAGAAATAATAGGCAGTGTCATCAATCGGAGCCTCATTATAGAACCCTTTTTCTGTATAGCACACAGATTGTTTCCCATCATTTAGGATAAATCCATATCTTAATCTCCTAAAAGGGGGGGCAATGCTGATAAACCAGTAATCAAATAATTGGTCGGATCCGCTCTTAATCATCTGAGAGGTTTTGGTTTGCCATTGGCCATCTTCCCATTCATAAGGATCTCCATGCAATAATGTAACTTCTTTCATATCATTTTTTTTAGTTCTAATCCTGATATGCAATTCTTTTTCAGTGCAAGCGTATGCATAATTATCTTTAGGGCGATGATAAATGGCTTCTTTAAACAATATTATTTCATCCTTTCCAAACATGATATATATAGGTTATTTTACTGATATAAGAATGTCAACGATATATTATTACCCATAAAAATTGTCAAAAATGTTACTAAAAGAAAGATATAAAAAATTTTTTTTTGAAAAAACTAGTTGTCAAATTAGAGATAAGCATTATAATTAAATTACATTGTGCAATCGTTTTCACAGAATGAAAGCGCTTATAGTGAATTTCTGTTCAATTAAACGGTTATACACTGCAAAATTTCTTATTTATTCTTCAGGAGGGGTTCAAATGAAAAAGGGGTTATCGATTTTTATGATGATCGTCCTAATGCTAGGTGTATTAGCAGCTTGTGGTCCTAAGAAAGACGACACTAGCAGCAAAAATACCGGCAAGAAGGAGGAAACTTCTGCTAAACCGGAAAAGCTGGTTGTTTGGGAAGATAAAGATAAATCCGGCTGGCTTAAGAAAGTAGCAGCTGATTTCGAAAAAGAAAACGGCGTTAAAATTGAGTTTAAAGAAGTAGAAATGGCTACTAAAATGCGTGATCAATTACGCCTTGACGGTCCTGCTGGTACAGGTCCAGATATCGTAACTTTACCTCATGACCAAGTAGGCCAGGTTGCAACTGAAGGTCTTATTGCAGAATTGAAAGTAGATAGCAAAGTAACTGACAGATTTGCAAAACCTTCTATTGATGCAGAAACTTATGATGGAAAACTTTATGGACTTCCAAAGTCTTCTGAAACACCAGTTTTCATCTACAACAAGAAACTTATGACTGAAGTTCCAAAAACAATGGACGACCTTTACACTTTCTCTAAAGGCTTCACTAAAGGCGGAAATTATGGTTTCTTAGCTCTTTGGGATAACTTCTACTTCGCACACGGCATCATCGGCGGTATGGGCGGATACGTCTTCAAAACTTCTGACGATGGCAAAGTGGATGTAACTGATATCGGTCTAAACAACGAAGGTGCTGTAAAAGGTACTGAGTATATCCAAAAATGGTACAAAGAAGGCTTATTCCCTAAAGGTATCATAGGTGAAAACGGCGGATCTGCAATGGACGGATTATTCGGAGATGGCAAAGCTGCTTCCGTTATGAGCGGTCCTTGGGCATTCCAGCCTTACAGAGACAAAGGAATTGACATTGGTATCACTGCACTTCCAACACTTCCTAATGGCGAGCACGTAAAAACATTTATGGGTGTTAAAGGATGGCATGTATCTGCATTCTCTAAAAATCAGGAATGGGCTACTAAATTCTTAGAGTTCATCACTAACGATGAAAATGCTAAATACCGTTTCACAAAAACTGCTGAAGTTCCAACAAACACTGCTTTAGTTGACGATCCTGCTATTAAAGGGGACGAAGGTGCCAAAGCTGTAGCAGAACAGTCTCAATACGCTGTTCCAATGCCAAACGTTCCTGAAATGGGACAGGTTTGGAAGCCAATGGCTGACTCTCTTCAAACAGTTGTAACAAACAAACAAGCTCCTAAAAAAGCCCTTGATTCTGCGGTAGAACAAATTAAAGCGCAAATCAAGAAGTAATTAAATGGTGGCGGTGCCTCCTCCCTGGAGGTACTGCCCTCTATTTTTACAGACCATGGTTCAGATTCTTTATGAGGGAAAAATACTTTTTTCCTTCATAAAGCCTCTGTGCTTAAAAAATAGTCATTTAGATAAAGAAAGGGGAATATAGGATGTCTGCTGAATTATCCTATCCAACCAAACATCGAAGAACAGCGCTGCTCCTATCACTTATTCCAGGTCTGGGACAGCTCTATAACAAACAATTTTTAAAAGGTGGCGCGTTTCTTGTCCTTGCTGCCGCATTTATCTATGTGTTCAAGGATCTCTTGAATATTGGATTATGGGGATTAGTCACGCTGGGAGAGGAATTGCCACGAGATCATTCTATATTCCTTTTAGTTTATGGGATTCTAGCCATAATTGTTGTTGTTTTCGGTCTTGGCTTTTACGCATTTAACCTGCGTGATGCATTTAAAACAGGGAGAATGCGGGATCACAATGAGCCGCTTTCAACTGTTAAGGAACAATATCACAACCTGGTAGACAATGGATTTCCATATTTAATTATGACGCCAGGATTTTTATTGCTTATCTTTGTTGTAGTTTTCCCGATCATCTTTGTAATTTTACTCGCGTTTACAAACTATGATCTTTACCATTCACCACCTGCTAAATTGGTAGACTGGGTAGGAATCAAAAACTTCTTTGACATTTTTGAGATTGACATTTGGCGTCAGACATTCTTTGGAGTTCTAGCTTGGACCCTTGTCTGGACATTCTGTGCAACAACTCTTCAAGTAGCACTAGGAATTTTCCTTGCCATTATCGTTAACCAGAAGGATGTAAAAGGTAAAGCTATTATCCGTACAGTATTTATCCTTCCTTGGGCAGTACCTGCTTTCGTATCTATTCTTGTTTTTGCTGGTATGTTCAATGAATCTTTTGGTGCGATTAACCGTGATATTCTGGGTTTCTTGCATATCGATGGTCTTCCTTGGATGACTGAAAAGCTATACACTCGTATCGCTTTGATATTAATCCAATCATGGCTCGGATTCCCGTTCATTTTCGCCATGACAACAGGTGTCCTGCAGTCTATACCAGATGAGCTTTACGAAGCAGCTACCGTTGATGGTGCTTCAAACTTCCAAAAATTCAAGAGCATTACACTGCCACTTGTGCTTTTTGCGACTGCACCAATCCTAATCACACAATATACATTTAACTTTAACAACTTTAATCTTATCTATCTATTTAACGGCGGAGGTCCGGCAGAACCAGGGCAAAATGCCGGTGGTACTGATATTTTGATATCCTGGATTTATCGCCTGACAATGTCATCTGCGGAATATTCGAAAGCTGCTTCTATTACCCTGCTGCTTTCCATAATCGTTATTTCAGTGGCGCTATGGCAATTTAAGAGAACGAAATCATTCCAGGAAGAGGATATGATGTAATATGAATATGAAAAGACAAAAATTCACACGACTCACGCTAACTTACTTGGTCATCTTGGCTATGTTTGTTATTATCCTGTACCCAATGGCTTGGATTATTGGTTCATCTTTTAACCCTGGTCAGAGTTTATCAGGTTCAACGATCATTCCTAAGAATGCTTCTTTGATCCACTATAAGGAGCTTTTTAACACAGCTAAAAGCAACTATTTATTTTGGTATATTAATTCCTTAAAGGTTAGTATTCTAACTATGGTCTTCACTGTAATCCTGGTTAGTCTTACTGCTTATTCATTTTCCCGCTACCGTTTTATCGGCAGGAAAAACAGCTTGCTTACGTTCTTAATCCTGCAAATGATTCCAAACTTTGCAGCTCTGATTGCCATTTATATCTTAGGTATGCTGACACATCTAATTGATACTCATATCGGTTTAATCTGTGTATATGTTGGCGGACAAATACCAATGAACACTTGGCTGATGAAGGGTTACTTGGATACTATTCCTAAAGAGCTGGACGAATCAGCAAAAATTGACGGTGCCGGCCACTTAAGAATCTTTTTCCAGATTGTTATGCCGCTTGCAACTCCAATCATTGCGGTAGTAGCACTATTTGCCTTTATTGCTCCGTTTGGCGATTTCATCATTGCAAGTGTATTGCTCCGTACTGAATCTAAATACACATTGGCTGTAGGACTTTACGACCTTGTTGCAAAGCAGTTTGGTGCAGAATTTACTACATTTGCGGCAGGTGCCGTTCTTATAGCAGTTCCGATTGCCATACTATTCCTATCCTTCCAGCGCTACTTTGTTTCTGGATTAACCGCTGGAGGAACAAAAGGGTAAGAAAATTATTTGGACACTGGGGCCAATTAGCTTAAAATATAGTAGGGAAGGGGATCTCCCCCTTCCCTATTTTTAAAGTTTCTTGTCGTTTGGGAAATTACAGATTTTAACCTTGTGGATAACTCGATCTAGGTTATTGTAATCCAGCTCCAGCGCCCAGCCCCTCGGGGTCATAAGCCAAATCACTTCAGAAATCAGGATTTCCTACGTGATTCGTCTTATGCCTGTTAGGGCTAACCAGGGCGCTTGCGCCTTTTGTTCTGCAATACTCAACAAGCAACGGATGCTTTTAGGAGGTAACTTAATAATGGTAAAAAAATTGTCTGCTTTTGCACTGGTTTTAGTACTTCTTCTTTCATCACTACCAGTACAGGCAGCTGAAAAAAAGCAAGATCGAAAATGGCAGGATGAGACCGTTTATTTTTTAATGGTGGACCGTTTTAATGACGGAGATACAAAAAATGATATCAATGTAAATACACTGGATCCTCTTGCGTACCATGGTGGAGATTTCCAGGGAATTATTGATAAGCTTGATTATCTGAAAGATATGGGCTTTACAGCTATTTGGCTGACTCCAATCTTTGATAATGAAGATCCAGGATATCATGGTTACTGGATAAAGGATTTTTACAAGCCTGATGAGCATTTTGGCTCAATGGAAACTTTTCAAAAGCTTGTACAAGAGGCTCATAAGCGCGGTATTAAAGTTATTCTTGATTTTGTTGCCAATCATGTCGGAAAGAATAATCCATGGGTAAACGATCCCACTAAGAAAGACTGGTTCCACGAGCAAAAGGATATTGCTAACTGGAACGACCAAAAGGAACTGGAGAATGGATGGATCTATGGTCTTCCAGATTTGAATACTGAAAATCCTGAAGTGAAGAAATACCTTATCGATGCTGCCAAATGGTGGATAAAAAAAACAGATATTGATGGTTATCGGCTTGATACCGTAAGGCATGTACCAACGGCTTTCTGGTCGGATTTTTCAAAAGAAGTGAAAAAAGAAAAAAAGGATTTTTATTTGTTGGGAGAGGTTTGGTCGAACGATCCTAATTACATAGCTAAATATGATAAAGCAGGAATAGATGGTTTTGTTGATTATCCGCTTAACGACCATCTGCGTACAGCTTTTGCTAAACCAGACCAGACTCTAAGCTGGCTTTTCAATGATTGGGAGAGAAATAAAAAAATCTATGAAGATCCTTATTTAATGGGTAATTTTATGGATAATCATGACACACCTAGATTTACAAGCGATATTGTTCGAAACAGGCAGAACCCGGGAAGCCAATGGAAAATGGCTTTAACTTATTTATACACGGCTCCTGGAATTCCGATTGTCTATTACGGAAGTGAAATTGCTCTCAACGGTGGAAATGATCCAGATAATCGCAGACAAATGAATTTCAGGGCTGACAAGGAGCTGATTGATTATATTACTAAAATCGGCGAGCTTCGCCAGCAGCTTCCTTCTTTAACAAGGGGAACAATGGAAAAATTATACGAAGAAAACGGCATGGCAGTTTATAAAAGAAAGTACAAAAAGGAAACAACTGTCGTTGCTATCAATAATACAAGTAAATCGCAAACGGTTACCTTAAAGGGAAATCAGCTGGCTGAGGGAAAGGAATTGCGCGGACTTCTGGGTGGGGATATGGTAAAAAGCAAAGATGGCTCTTATACGATCATCCTGGATAGGGCGAAAGCGGAAATTTATGTACTTGCCGACAAGACTGGCCTTAATTATCCTCTAATTATATCTGTTGCAGCAGTTTGGGCTGCTTTTGCTGTCTTTATTTTCTTCATTGTTAAAAGAAAGCGGGCCACAAAACAATAGGGCTTATTGAAAAAGGGGATTTATCATGGCAGATGATTCGAGCTCAGCTATCCAGCCAGGAATGAATGATATAAATGCGCTGACAGAATACTTGAGTATAGGAAGAGTTCTCCGTTTCTTGAAGGAAGAACAAGGCATTTCTATTTCTACTGAATCAGGAGAGTTAAAGCTTATTTTTATTCGGAAAGATATTGTTAGATTTGTCATTAATTTTTTCGGGGAGACAAACCTTGCTTCAAGTCAAGCTGTCATTGGAAAGCAGGAGAAGGTTGATTTTAAGGTAGAAGAAAGCGAAAACTTCATAGTCTGCCAAACCTCTCAGTTAAAGATTTATATAAATAAAGTTCCATTAAACATAAAGGTTTACGATTATCAAGACCGTGAGATTGTCAGTGATGGTACACATGGGATGGCGTATTCTCATAGAAAAGAAGTTGTTTGTTTTAAAAAAATGGATGAAGAGGATTTCTTTTATGGGTTTGGAGAAAAATCAGGGTTTCTTAATAAGCGCGGGGATAAACTCACAATGTGGAATACCGATGTTTATTCTCCCCATAATCCTGAAACGGATGCACTATATCAGTCCATTCCATTCTTTCTGACAATGAGAGGAGGGAATACGCATGGGATCTATTTTGACAATACCTTTAAAACTGTGTTTGATCTCAAGTCAAGTCAAACAGAATATTCCTTTAAGGCAGAAGGCGGGCAGCTTGATTACTATCTTTTTGCCGGACCTTCACCTAAGGAGGTATTGGAACAATATACTTTCCTGACCGGGAGAATGCCGCTTCCACCTAAATGGGCGATTGGCTACCATCAATCCCGGTACAGCTATGAAAACGAGAAAGAAGTCTTGGCCTTGGCCGAAGCCTTTAAAAGTAAAGGGATTCCTCTCGATGCCATATACCTAGATATTCATTATATGGACGGTTACAGGGTATTTACTGTGGACCGGCAAAGGTTTCCCCATTTTGAAGAGATGGTCTCAGAGCTTAAGGAGGCCGGTATCCGTATTGTTCCGATTGTAGATCCAGGAGTTAAAGAGGATCCTGAATATCCGGTTTATTCAGAAGGAGTAAAGAAAGATTACTTTTGCCGATACCTAGAAGGTAATATTTATTTCGGTGAGGTTTGGCCTGGCAAAAGCGCCTTTCCTGACTTTGCCTCTTCCCCTGTTAGAGAGTGGTGGGGGGAACAACACCGCTTTTATACAAATACAGGAATCGAAGGCATCTGGAATGATATGAATGAACCAGCTGTTTTTAATGAAACGAAAACGATGGATTTAAAGGTTCTCCATAACCAGGACGGGAGCCCTAAAACGCATAGAGAGTTTCACAATCTTTATGGCTTGATGATGGGTGAGGCAACGTATTCCGGCATGAAAAAAGAGCTTAAAGGCAAGAGACCGTTTTTGCTAACAAGAGCAGGCTTTGCGGGCGTCCAGCGATATTCAGCTGTCTGGACAGGAGATAACCGGAGTTTTTGGGAACATTTGCAAATGTCCATTCCTATGATCCTTAATCTTGGTTTATCCGGAGTCACTTTCTCAGGTCCTGATGTTGGAGGCTTTGCCCACGATGCAAGTGGAGAATTGCTCGCAAGGTGGACACAGGTGGGAGCCTTCACACCGTATTTCAGAAATCATTCTGTCATTGGCTCAGTTCGTCAGGAGCCTTGGTCATTCGGGGAGAAATACGAAAAGATTATTAAAAAGTATATTGAGCTTCGATACCTTTGGCGTCCTCAGTTATATACATTGTTTGCTGAAGCAAGTTTGAAGGGTACACCCGTCATGAGGCCACTCTTTTTCGAGTATCCCCATGACACCAACACCTATCAGATTTCGGATCAATTTATGCTTGGCGAAAATGTAATAGTTACACCGGTCATGCAGCCAGGCGCTAAACACCGGGCAGTTTATCTTCCTGAAGGTTCCTGGATTGATTATTGGACTGATAAAGTATGGGAAGGCGGCACATACCATTTAATCCAGGCTGAATTAGATATTTTGCCTATTTTTATTAAACAGGGGTCGGTTATTGTTTTGGGAGAGCCTAAACTTACTTCAGAAAAAAAAGAGAAAAGAATTCAGCTTCATATTTACTTTAAAGAAAATGAGAAGGCTGTTTATCAATTTTATGATGATGATGGAAGCTCTTTCGACTACGAGTCTGGAAAATATATTTTAGCTGATTTTGAAATTACCATGTCCGGTGAAAATCAAATTCATATAAATGTTAATAAAAAAGGAAGCTATAAACCGGATTGGCGCGAAATAGAAATCGCCATTCATGGTATATCAGAAAAATGGAATATTTTAATCAATAGAAAACCATTCCTGGCTGAAAGAAAGAGCAATCAAAAAGTTATTTTTACTTTATAATATTAATTAAGAATGTAGTAACTTCTTTGAAAGAGGTGAAATAAATGGCTGTTACGATTAAAGAAGTTGCAAAATTGGCTAATGTTGCTCCTTCAACTGTTTCAAGGGTCATTGCCAATAGTCCCAGAATAAGTGAAAAAACAAAGAAAAAAGTAAAAGAAGCGATGGAGCAGCTAGGATATCATCCTAATTTTATAGCAAGAAGCCTGGCCAGCCAGTCAACTCAGGCAATTGGCCTTGTAATGCCAAGCTCCGGTGATGTGGTATTCCAGAATCCTTTTTTCCCGACAGTCCTGCAGGGGATAAGTGAAGGTGCACACGAGAAAAACTATGCTCTTCATATGACAACTGGTAAATCGGAAGATGAAACCCTTGATGCTGTTATTCATATGGTCCAGGGCAGAAGAGTGGATGGAGTGGTCCTTCTTTACTCTAAAGTCGAAGATAAGGTGATTTCTTATCTAAAGGGAAGGGACTTTCCTTTTGTAGTGGTTGGAAAACCATATAAGCATGTAGAAGAAATTACGCATGTTGATAATGATAATTTCAGGGCAATGAAAGAAGCAACAGAATATTTGATAGGTCTGGGCCACCATGAAATTGCATTTATCGGGGGCAGCTTGGATTTAGTGGTAACTGTCGACCGCTTATTAGGCTATGAGAGGGCCTTGAGAGACGCAAATATTCCTCTTCGGAATGAATATATTGTTCAAGAGGAATTTCTTCGTGAAGGCGGACAGGAAGCTGTTGCAGAACTTATGCAGTTAAAAGAGCATCCTACAGCTTTGGTTGTTGCCGATGATTTCATGGCATTAGGTGTGTTAAATACACTTGATGAACTGGGAATCCGAGTTCCGGAGGATATCTCTATAGTCAGCTTCAATAATGTTTTGCTGGCAGAAATGTCAAAGCCGCCATTAACTTCAGTTGATATAAATATTCTTGATCTTGGATATCAGGCATCCAAAAGCTTAATCCAAAAAATTGAAAACAATAATGAGCCAACCAAACGGATAATTATTTCTCATAACCTGGTTGAACGACATTCCTGTTCAAAATTATAATAAGAAAAAACAAGGCATAGCACTGCTATGCCTTGTTTTTATTAGAAAATAATGTTCGTTAACCATTCACTACTTTTCCTCCATTAACGTGGATCATCTGGCCTGTAATATAGGTGGAGTCATCAGACGCAAGGAAAACATAGCTTGGTGCCAATTCGTAAGGCTGCCCAGCTCGTCCCATTGGTGTGTCTGTACCGAATTTTGCCACCTGGTCTGCAGAAAAAGTTGAAGGGATAAGCGGAGTCCAGATTGGTCCTGGGGCAACTCCATTCACTCTAACGCCTTGCGTAGCCAGAGACATCGATAATGACCTTGTGAAGGTTACAATAGCACCTTTGGTCGAAGAGTAGTCGATCAGTTGTTCATTGCCTGCATATGCAGTAATGGAAGCTGTATTAATAATGGAAGCACCTTTGCTCAAATGAGGCAGAACAGCTTTTGTTAAGTAGAACATAGAGAAAATGTTTGTTTTGAACGTTCTTTCTAGCTGCTCGGCACTAATATCAAGAATGCTTTTTTGCGGATGCTGTTCACCTGCATTATTAACAAGGATATCAATTTTTCCGAACTCATCCATTGTTTGTTGAACTGCATCCTTACAGAAGGACTCATCGCCGATATCCCCCGCAATAAGAAGGCACTTTCGCCCTTCAGCCTCAATCAGCTGTCTGGTTTCTTTGGCATCACTATTTTCTTTTAAATAAATAATCGCTACATCGGCACCCTCTTTTGCAAAGTAAATAGCGACAGACTTTCCAATACCACTATCACCGCCAGTAATAATGGCGGTCTTATTTGATAATTTGCCGCTGCCTTTATAGGAAGGATCGACTGATACTGGTTCAGGATTCATTTGCCCTTCTGTACCTGGCTGCTGGTTTTGGTGTTGGGGTGGAAATCCATTTTTTTGCTGTTCACTATTGCTTGACATAAAAATCCCTCCATTTTTATAATTCCTATATTCATAATTCCTTTTTATGGGTAGAAAAAACATGGAAAAACAAGGAAGAGGACAACTTTAGGATTGAAGTGCCAGTTGATTTGGGGGGAAGGAGGCTTAATATAATCGCATGAAGGACTTTTGACGGGTTTGGGACCGAGCTTTGTACTCGAAACGGGCACACCGATGTATGCAATCCCGATATCGACAATCATCACAATATAAAAAACGAAAGAGTAGTCACTCTTTCGCTGTAGAAAACTATTATCTGTAATTAATAAATTGAACATCGACTGTCAGATCTGCTTCTCTCACTGCTGAAATAATTTTTTGCAGGTCATCACGGCTTTTTGCGCTAACCCTGACCTGGTCGTCCTGAACCTGGCTTTTTACCTTAACTCCACTATTTTTAATAATAGTGTTTATCTTTTTTGCATTTTCTTTATCGATACCCTGTACCAGTTTCGCGCGCTGACGGACAGTGCCACCAGAAGCTCTTTCAATTTTACTGTAATCCAAATTTTTAATTGGTACATTTCGTTTAATGAGTTTCCCAAGAAGTACATCCTTCAGTTGGTCAAGCTTGTACTCGTCATCTGAAACCAGGACGAGCTCCTCTTTGTCGAGGGTAACCTCACTTTTGCTGCCTTTAAAGTCATAACGGGTTTGTATTTCTTTCATTGTTAGCGTTATTGCATTTGTCACTTCTGAAAAATCAACTTTGGATACAATATCAAATGAGCTGTCTTTGGACATAAAAGCCCTCCTGTTCTGGAATATAAATCATAGATTATTTCCTTATATGGCTTCATTATAGTAAAATATAGCAATGCTAACAACCTGGTTGAATAAACTGAGGTGAAATAGAGGAGGTAACAAATTGTCATTAGTAGAATTAACCGGTACAACTACCGTTTTAGAGGTTGCCCGTATAGCATCATTTGGTTATTTTTTGACAGACGGAACGGAAGATGTATTATTGCATAGCAATGAAACAGATCGTGAATATGAGGAAGGGGAATCGGTAGAGGTTTTTCTTTATCCTGATTCACATGGACGATTATCTGCATCAACTAGAATTCCTCCCATTACTGCGGGAAATTACGGCTGGGTAACCGTGAAGGATAAAACCCCTGGACTTGGAGTGTTTTTGGATATTGGCCTTCAAAAGGATTTATTACTTGGCCAGGATGATCTTCCAGTACATACAAGTGTATGGCCAGAACCGGGTGATATGCTTTATGTTACTTTGAAAACGGACAGAAATTACCGGATTTATGCAAAGCATGCGACTGACCCGATCATCGAGGAGATCTCAACGAAAGCTGACCGCAAAGACTTTAACAAAAATGTACAGGGACATATTTACCGCACCGCTAAGGTTGGAAGCTGGATTTATACAATTGAAGGATATAAAGGTTTTATTCATGAATCCCAAAGGCAAAAGGAGCCTCGCCTCGGACAAAAGGTCGAGGGAAGAATAATAGATATTAAAGAAGATGGAACCATAAACGTATCGCTGCTTGCGAGAAAGCAATCTGCTCTTGATGAGGATTCAGAAATGATCTATGACTATCTTCTATCACGAAATGGCGCAATGCCATTCAATGATAAGAGTATGCCGGAGGATATTAAGGAACGCTTCCAGCTTAGCAAGGCTGCGTTTAAAAGAGCCCTTGGAAAGCTAATGAAGGATGGCAAAGTATATCAGGAAGGCAGCTGGACCTATAAGAAAGAATAAAGAGCAGGCATGGTGCCTGCTCTTTATTCTTGTCTTAAGCTTTTATTCGCAAGTCTTATTTATGATCTGTTTTCTTTGAATACGAGTTTTTCCCGGCTTGACGGTTTTTCTCGCGCATCATATTTTTTTCGTGGTTCATGGCATTATGGTCCTGTGCTTTTTTGTCATTATCAGAAGTATGCGGCATAAAAAGGCTCCTTTCCGTGATTTCACAAATAGTTTCTGCACGGAAGGGAGCCAGTATGTAAGAATTATGATGGCAATTGATTTAAAAAGAAAATTGCGATGGTTCCAGGGCCTGTATGTGCGCCAATTACAGAACCAATAGATGAAATATAAACTTCTTTTGGACCAAATTCTTCGATTATCAACACTTTTACCTCTTCGGCTGTCTCTAGGTCATCTGCATGGCTGATCCCGATAACCTGCTGATCTAATTGAGAGCCTCTTTCTTTCATGATATCAAGCATCCGGCGCAGGAGTTTCTTCTTGCCGCGAAGTTTTTCCAGGGGTACAAGCTTTCCATCTTCCATATTTAAAAGAGGCTTTATATTTAACAGACCGCCAAGAAAAGCAGAAGCTTTCGAAACCCGGCCGCCTTTAGCCAAATATTCAAGATCGTCTACGGTAAAAAGGTGTTCCATATGTTCGCATCTAAAAATAACTTCTCTTTTAACTTCTTCTCTTGAAGCATTTTGCTCAGCAAGCTTTACTGCTTCTTTTACCACTAAGCCCTGTCCAATTGAAGCACATTTAGTATCAATAATATCAAGCTTCAGGTCAGGGTATTTTTCTTTGACTTGTTCGAGTATCATGACAGCTGTCTGATAAGTACCGGACAATTGGGATGAAAGGGCAATATAAACGCCTTCTTCATTATTTTCCGCCATTTTTGTAAATACCTCTTCAAACATTAAAGGAGAGACCTGGGATGTTTTAGGTAAATTTCCTCCTCTAATAAAATCATAGACAGTTTTTGGTGAAATTGTTCTTAAATCTTCGTATTCCTGACCATTTATTTCAACCTTAAGGGGTAAAAGAATCACGTTGTTTTCTTCATAAAATTCAATAGGCAAATCACATGCACTGTCTGTCAGTATCTTTACTGCCATATCCTCACCTGCTTTCTAGCTAATCGTTTTTACTTCAAGTTTATCGGACTCGCATAAAAAAAACAATTACCTGTAATGAGAATTAGGAAAAAAGGGCTAAATAATGAATGAAGCTGCATTTTTATCGGGGGTATTTCAAAATGGTTGTTATGGAAGTGAAAAAACTTTCTGTTGTCCTGATAGGTTCATTTTTAAACGCAATGGCGATGAATCTATTTTTAATTCCAGCAAATATATATGCGAGCGGCTTTACAGGAATAGCGCAGTTATTGTCCAAAATCCTCTCTAATACATCCTTCCATCTTTCTACAGGAATACTGCTGCTTCTATTAAATATCCCTGTTACGATCCTTGGATGGCTTAAGGTGGGAAAGTCCTTTACATTATATAGTTTTATCAGTGTTTTTCTAAGCTCCTTATTTCTCGAAATTATTCCTGTTAAACAGGTTTCACATGATATTCTTCTAAATGCGGTATTTGGGGGAGTAATTGCGGCTGTTGGAATAGGCTGGACATTGAAGTGGGGGGCATCAACAGGCGGATTGGATATCGTCGCCATGATACTTTCAAGAATGAAGGACAAGCCGGTCGGTTCATATATTTTTATTCTCAATTCTATCATCATTCTAACTGCAGGGCTTTTATATGGCTGGGAAAAGGCTCTTTATACATTAGTAGCACTTTATACCTCTACAAAAGTGATTGATACGATTCATACAAAAAATGAAAAACTGACAGCAATGATTGTTACCAAAAAAGGCGAAGAGTTAAAAAAAGCTATATATGCTAAGCTGGTCCGTGGAATCACTGCCATTCCAGCTAAAGGTGCTTTTACAAATGAAAACAAGGACATAATGATGATCGTTATAACAAGGTATGAATTATTTGATTTGGAAAGAATAATAAAAGATGTAGATCCTCATGCTTTTACAAATATTATCGAAACAACCGGGATATTTGGTTTCTTCCGAAAAGATTAATAATAGGAGGTACATAAATGAAAGTCTTACTTGCCTTACTAGTACTTTTTACCGCTGCAGGGCTTCCAGTGTTTTCGGATATCACTGGGCATGATAAAAAAACCTTAGCAGTGGCTGATGCAAAGACGGAAGCCCCTCAAAAATTTAGAAATGTACGGAGTGCCGGTAAAAATGGCCGGTACATAATAACAGGTGAAGTTAGGATAAAGGGAGGGGAATTATTTTACACAGTAGAGGATGGGCACAACGAACTGGCAAAAGGAGTTGTACCTATAAGAGCAAAAGAGTGGACATCATTTAAATTTGAAATAAAGATTCCTCAAGTAAAATTACCCCAAAATGGATCAGTGGTTCTTTATCTATATGACAAGGAACCGAACGAAACTAATCCATTTCCTGTTCTTTTGGAGCAAAGAAAAAGCTGACACAAAAACGTGTCAGCTTTTTTTGATATAACCAGAGTTATATCCAGCTCAGCAGCCAGAGTCCTGCTTGCATCAAGTATGACTGTTAGCTAGTGTCCATCCCACTCGTGGCTAGAATAAGACAACATACTCCTCATGTTGTCTAGCTCATTGTAGGGGGGATCAAGGTCATAAGCTAATCCGAGGGGAGGTTAAAGAACAACCCCGACGGCAAGTCTTATACTTTTTCAGGGATGCAGGTCAGAAAGGTGTTGCCACAGGACGTGGTGATTTTACCATCATCCTCTGCCATACGACACTTTCAAGCCGCTTTCGCTTTTCTTACTCAAGCTCGTTTTGCATCTCATGGAGTTGAAGCTGTTCAGCCGAAGTAGAATTTGCATATGCAGAACTTAATGCATTTTTAGCTTTTTCAACTGCTTCGGGCCTTTCAGCTGGGCTGGCCGTGTTAGCCATCTCTACAAATCTGCGTGCCTCTTTGAACAATCGGTTACCCATCCTTAAATACCTCCAAGTGCGGAATCATGTACATTGGCCATCTTCTGGGCCTCCGCCTCGGCATAGGTCATGTGGTAGGGGATTCGTTCAGAATGCTTGGAAACCGTATCTTTTCCTTGCTGGACAAAGCGTTTTGATTTGTTTCGTTTACCCATTCGAATTCCCTCCAATAATAGAGCTCTGATTGAAGCAGTGCTGCTTCGTTTATAGTATGCCCTTTTTGGGAGGGTTCATTGATGTAAAATCCATTTACTTTAAATTTAACAGGTCCTTTAGATAGTGGCCGATTCCATCTTCTTCATTGGTCAGCGTAACTTCATTGGCAATGTTTTTAAGCTGATCAATGGCATTTCCCATAGCAATGCCCCGGCCTGCATACTCAATCATTTCCAGGTCATTATCTTCATCGCCAAAGGCAATCATTCTTTGGGGAGGGATCTGGAAGTATTCAGAAGCCCTTTTCAAACCAACAGCTTTGTTAAGCCCCTTACGTACAATTTCGATAACGTGCCAAGGTGCTGCCCAGCGCCTGTGTTCAATAACTTCTGCGTGAACATCTGTTAGATGCTTCCTAATTAATTCCACATCCTCCTCTTGTGAATGGATAAGCAAACTGGTAGGAGAATCCTTTAAAAGGTTAGCTAAATCACCAGATGTAATTTTGGGATTGCCAAAATTAAAAATATCGAGCAATTTTTCATCGTGATAATGAAAATAAACCTCATCAATTACCTCAGCAATAATATTGTGGAACTTAAAAGAACGGCAAGCTTCAACAATATCCTTTGCCACCTTAATATCAAGTGGTGTATGGTACTGACCCCAGCCCGGGTCAAGGGGATGGTGGACAAAAGCGCCATTAAAATTAACAACTGGTGTATCCAGTTCTAATTCATGGTAATAAAGTTCACTTGACCTAAATGGCCTTCCAGTGGCAATCATCACCACATGACCTTCTTCACGTGCTTTCTTCAAAACATCTTTTGTAAAAGGGGATATTGTCTTGTCGTCTTTTAATAAAGTTCCATCTAAATCCAAAGCAATTAAGTGTCTCTCTGTCATAAGTTCTCCTTTTCAACTGAAAGTGAATGTTTAGGAAAAAAGTTTTCTTCATGTTACACTACACATATAAAATCATTTTTTAGTCCTATAGTAACTATGTTAACAATTTTATAGCAAACCTGTAAAAAAATTCACTTAAAAAGCTTCAGAAAAAAGATATAATTTACAGGAATCCATAGGGGGTTTAAAGTTTGATCCTGATTCAAAATGAACGTATTGAAAGTATTCCCGTTCTGCACCTGGTCAATCAGGAACAGCAGACAGAAAAACTCCCGCTTGTTTTCTTTATTCATGGTTTTACGAGCGCCAAGGAAAATAATCTTCATTATGCTTATCTGCTTGCTGAGAAGGGATTCCGTGTTTTATTGCCAGAAGCCCTTTATCATGGGGAAAGAGAACTGGTATTAAAAGAACAGGATTTATATATCCGTTTTTGGGAAATCGTATTAACCACCATTCATGATTTAAATGTGTTAAAGGAGCACTATGTTTCCCAAAACCTAATTGACGTAGACCGGATTGGAGTTGCCGGAACATCAATGGGAGGAATTGCAACCCTGGGAGCACTGACCCAGTATAAATGGATAAAGGCAGCCGTAAGTTTAATGGGGATGCCAGCCTATGAAGAATTCTCCCGCTTTCAGCTTGAACAGATAAGGAATCATGGTCACCGTATTCCATTCTCGGAGGAGGAAATTGACCGCCAGCTTTCAATGCTGCGTGTATATGACTTAAGCATTCAGCCGGGAAAACTTGAAGGTCGCCCACTATTATTTTGGCACGGCAAAAAGGATGATTTTGTCCCTTATTCGTTTGCTTATGAGTTTTATCAAAATATAGCTGGGGATTATAATGGGCATCCTGAAAAATTGAAGTTTATTACGGATGAACGCGCTGGCCATAAGGTTAGCCAGAAAGGCGTAAAGGCTACTATTGATTGGTTTAGTAAATTTTTATAAATAAAATATAAATTGGAGTGATTGAAATGGATGAAGAATTAAAAGAAAATTTACTTGGTGCACTGGAACTTGTAATCGACCCGGAACTCGGCGTAGATATCGTGAATTTGGGGCTTGTTTATAATGTAGAACTGGATGAAGAAGGAACAGTAACAGTAACCATGACCTTAACTGCTATGGGCTGTCCGCTTGCAGGAACAATCGTGGATCAGGTTAAAAGGGCCCTTGCTGATATTCCTGAAGTTAAAAATACAGAAGTAGATATTGTTTTCAACCCGCCATGGAACAAAGATATGATGTCCCGCTATGCCAAAATAGCGCTTGGCATTCGCTAAGAATGGAGAATTCCAATGAAAAATAAAGTTATTCTTGTTTCATCTGATCAGCTTGGAAGGGGAGAAAAAGAACTTGGTGAAGGAGTTCTGGAAACCTTTTTCACTTTGCTAAAACAGAAAGAGGACCTTCCTGCAGCAATCTTTTTTATGAATAGCGGAGTTTTTGCCCTTACTGATGACTCCTTCTCCTCTGTCCATATTAAGGAGCTCGAAGAAAAAGGCGTTGACATTCTAGCCTGCAAGACATGTGTTGACTATTACAAAGTGGAAGATAAATTAGCTGCTGGAAAAATCAGCGGCATGGGCCATTTTATTGAATTAGCTGCCCAATATGAAGTAATAACAATATCTTAATATCTGCTGACTTTATAGACCGCTTGTGAGGGTCTATGGGGTCAGTTTTTTTATTTGTTGAGGAATAGAGCGTTGCTTTATAAAATTAAAGTCCGTTTTTTTAGGGTTAAATTCAACTTTTTCGTTGATATACAGGCGGTTAGGCTTAAAAATAGAAAAATTTCTTCTTCTGGGTCATAATTTGTGAACAAAAGCTTACTGGAAGAAGGAAATCCACGATTTCGAAAAGGAAATGCACGAATTAGGAAAGGGAATGCATGACTTTGGAGAGGAAATGCACGTTTTTGGAAAGGGAATGCACGATTTCGGAGAGGAAATGCACGTTTTTGGAAAGGGAATGCACGACTTTAGGAGGGAATGCACGACTTTGGGAAGGAATGCCCAAACTCGGAGGTACGCCAACGTACGAGGAAATGCCCAAACTCAGAGGTATGCCCCAACGTCCGAGGAAATGCCCAAACTCAGAGGTATGCCCCAACGTCCGAGGAAATGCCCAAACTCGGAGGTGCGCCCCAACGTACGAGGAAATGCCCAAACTCAGAGGTATGCCCCAACGTACGAGGAAATGCCCAAACTCGGAGCTGCGCCAACGTACGAGGAAATGATCAAACCCGGAATGACCAGAATAAGAAGAGGCCAAAATCCTCAACCACCAGACATCATTTTCTAATACTTAATTCAGCTCCGCCCCTTACCTCTCCTGATCTTCACAATTCAGACAAAGAACTTTTTCTGGATGTGAGCAAGTTCACTTTGCTGCCATGAGGACACCTATATAATACATAGTATCATGCTGTTATTAAAAAATGGCGGCAGATATCAGGAGGCGAGTCAAATGGTTATTAGCCGGGACTTTAACAAGGATCCATTTATCGTAATTTGGGAATTGACCAGGGCATGTCAATTAAAGTGCCTTCACTGCCGGGCGGAGGCTCAATATAGAAGAGATCCTAGAGAATTAACCTTTGAAGAAGGCAAGCAATTAATTGATCAAATATATGAAATGAATAATCCAATGCTGGTATTTACCGGCGGGGATCCATTAATGAGGGAAGATGTTTTTGATATCGCTAAGTACGCGGTGGAGAAAGGGGTCCGTGTGTCGATGACACCGAGTGCAACTCCTAACGTGACTAAAGAAGCAATTCAAAAAGCGAAGGAAGTGGGCCTGGCAAGATGGGCATTTAGCCTGGATGGTCCTACTGCAGAAATTCATGATCATTTCAGGGGAACAGCGGGCTCCTTTGACCTGACACTAGAAAGGGTTAAGTATTTGCATGAACTAGAGATTCCAGTTCAAATCAATACAGTTATATCCCGTTATAATATCGATCACTTAGACGAAATGGCTAAAGTTGTGGAAGATTTAAAATGTGTGCTTTGGAGCGTATTCTTCCTCGTACCTACCGGAAGAGGTCAAACTTCCGATATGATTTCGCCCGTTGAGCATGAAAAAGTATTCAGGTGGCTTTACGACCTTAGCAAACGAGTGTCCTTTGATATTAAAACAACTGCTGCTCAGCATTACCGCAGAGTTGTAATTCAGCAAAAAATGAGAGAGGCCAAAAACCAAACAGCACATATTGAATATTTAAGTGCTTTGACTAAAGAAGGACTGACCGGATCAATTGATGGGTTAGGCCGGGCTCCTAAGGGAGTCAACGATGGAAATGGATTTGTTTTTATTTCTCATATAGGTGACGTTTATCCAAGCGGCCTCCTTCCAATAAAAGCAGGAAATATCCGAGAGCAGCCTTTAGCTGAGATTTACAGGGATTCTCCCATTTTCCAATCACTTCGTAACCCGGACCTATATAAAGGTAAATGTGGAGTATGTGAGTTCCGCCATGTTTGCGGTGGCTCACGCTCAAGGGCATATGCCATGACAGGCGACTATCTTGAAAGCGAGCCTTTCTGTGTATATATTCCAAAAGCTCTGCGTGAAAAACAGGAACAACAGTAAAGAAAAGCGGATGCATTCGCTTCGAATAAATATAAATAACAAGACAAAAAAGGGGATGGCTGGCCATCCCTTTTAAATAAATGCTCTTTACTAAGAGATTGTTGAAATTTGAAGAAGCCAACCTCCTTCGCCACAGAATATTCGAAGAAGCCAACCTTCAGCTCGTCGCAAAGCTAAAAGTGCTGTACACAGATGCATATCATGAAGTTATTTACAGGCAGTAGATTGATTTTCCGCGGAAAACGAGCACCACCGAATTTAATCGGGAAATTAAACAGAATAAAAACAACAAAAGGGATGGTTCACCATCCCTTTTTACTAAAAGACCTATTCAATATTACAATAAACTGCCGGGCAGTTTTCACAGCCTATTTCCTCTTTAAGATATTGCAGATCGAGTATAGTTATTTTTCCGCGTTTTACAGATATGATATTATCTTTCTTTAATTCATTTAGGATCCTGTTCGTACTTTCTCGGGAAGTGCCGCAGAAATTTGCGAGCTCCTGGTTTGTAAGTGGCAAGTCAATTAAGATCCCATCGGTTTTATGGATTCCGTAGCTATTCGACATCCGGATAAGAGTTGAGAAGAGTGCTCCGCGTTTACCATTTAGTACAAGATCACGAAATTTAGTTTGAGTTTTTCGGAAATGATCGCTCATCCATTTCATAAATTCGAAGGCAAGAGTGCTGTTTTGGAAAATTTCATGCTCCAATACGTCTTTTCGAATGGCTACAATGTCCCCTTCTTCAAGAACCTTTGCGCTTAACAGGTACTTTGGGCTAGAAGTAAATAAAGTTAATTCTCCGCAGATATCATTCTCTCCACATATACGAAGAGAAAGCTCTCTGCCATCAGAAGTAATTTTACTTATTTGAACCTTTCCAGAAAGAATAATGTATAGTTCATCTGCATTCATTCCCTCCTGGAAAAGGAAGGTTCCTCTTTCGCTTCTAAATTTCCTGTCTGCAAAACGCAGTAATTCTTTTATTTCTATTGAATGGGTAGGCTTCATTTTCGTAACCATTTCGTCACCTTCTCTTTGTTATTTCCGTAAGCTCATGTATCCATCATTTTAATTTGAATGTAAAAATTAGTTGTTAACCATATTCTATAACAGGAAGAAGCAAAAAATAGGGGTTAACAATGACAAAATAGTGAAAACTTATTAAAAAACATTCGAGATGTAACATTTATCCTTTACAATAATAAACGAGGCATAAAAAGTGATTACTTTTAATACATAAGGGAAAATAGATTATACCAGCTTATATCCATAATGTTGTTATAGCTCTTAATCTCTTATTTTGTTATCATTAAAGGGAATGAACTATCAGCCAAATGAAAACTATTTGTTAATATAAGCAAGAAATAAGTTTCTCACTATATTGGAGTTGATGGAATTGCAAAAGTCCATTATTAAAGATAAATTGAACAGGCCTCTAAGAGATCTGAGAATATCTGTAATCGATCGCTGTAACTTTAGATGTCAGTATTGCATGCCCGCAGACGAGTTTGGTCCTGATTTTGTATTTTTGCCTAAAAGTGCATTGTTATCCTATGAAGAGATTGAGCGTCTTGCTAAGATATTTGTCAGTCTAGGCGTTGAAAAAATCAGATTGACAGGGGGAGAACCTCTGCTTAGAAAAGATATGCCTGTCCTTGTAGAAAAACTATCAAAAATCGAGGGACTAAGCGATATCGGCCTAACCACAAATGGGGTGCTTTTGCCAAAATTGGCTGCTGATCTAAAAAAGGCTGGTCTGAAAAGGGTCAATGTCAGTCTGGACAGCCTCAATGATGAGCTTTTTGGAAAAATTAACGGCCGCGGCGTCGGTGTACAGCCTGTACTAGATGGCATTAAAGCCGCTCAGGCAGCAGGGCTTGGCGTTAAAGTTAATATGGTTGTCAAAAAGGGTCTTAATGATTCAGAAATAATCCCTATGGCAGAGTTTTGCAAGCAAGAAGGCCTCCAGCTGCGCTATATTGAGTTCATGGATGTTGGCAGCACTAACGGCTGGAAGATGGATGATGTTATTACCAAGAAGCAAATATTTGAAATGTTAAAGGGAAAATTTGAACTGGAACCTGTTGATCCGGATTATTTTGGCGAGGTAGCTAAAAGGTATAGATACAAAGGGACTGATATTCAGGTAGGGTTTATTACTTCTGTATCTGAATCCTTCTGCAGCAGCTGTACACGATCCAGACTCTCAGCGAACGGCCAGTTGTTTACATGTCTGTTTAATGGTAATGGCCATGATATCCGAAACTTCATGCGAAACGAGGCAACGGATGAAGAAATAGCTGCACGAATAACCGGTATATGGAACGGACGAACTGACCGGTATTCCGATGAAAGAACAGCAGAAACAATTACTAATAGAAAGAAAATAGAAATGTCCTATATAGGCGGCTAAACTCCCTTTTTAAGGGAGTTTTTATTTTTCACCAATGCAAAAACCTCCTGTCAATTGGAACCAGGAGGTTTTCTTCTTTAAGTATAGTCGCTGTTAAAATTCGTAAAACTCCTCTTAAAATGCATTTCCACTTCCTTTGTGCACAGTTTATTCAAGTTTTATTGTCCTGCGAAAAAGCGAGCGAGGAGGCTCCGCGGACAGGGGTGGATTTTAACGAATATCAACAAACAAGATTAACAAAGTTAATTATAAATAGCGGGGAAATAAGATATTATTTTCCATATGGACATGATTAAAGGTTTCTCCCTCAAGCATTTCCAGCCGCTTATAGACTAAGCGGTAGGTACCGCAGGCATCCATGGGTGGATTAAAGTCAGAAGTAACGTTTCTAAGTTCTTTTAAAAGTGACCCGGCATGGTCATGCTCTTTTTCAAGTTCCCTAATAGAGTTTAAAGCTTCCTGCAGTTCATCTTCATTTAAACCTTCTAATTTCTGAATTAAAGGGAATACCAATTCATCTTCTTTCGCAGTGTGCTCCAGCATTTCTTTTTTAAACTCATAAAAAAGTTCATACATGGTTAATAGCTCTGGATGATTCCCTCCATGAACACGTGATACTTTGGTTACATATGGGCTAAGGTTAGCCAATTCTTCCAAAAGAGGGCGGTGGTATTTGTCGATTACATGGTTAATGATGTCATTAGATTCTTTATCCATCCAGGCCTTCCAGTCAATTTCTCCAGTTTCTCTTTTTTCATATACCTCTGTAAGGTTACCAATTAATTGATCCAGGGAAACTCCTGCCCCGGTTGCAGCTTCCTTTAAAGGAATATTGCCGCCGCAGCAAAAATCGATGCGGTTTCGTTTAAAAACATCGCTAGATTTTGGCAATTCGTTTACAATATCTTTTACCAGTGTATTTTCAGTGAATGGAATAGTCATTTTTTAATTTCCTCCTTACGTTTCTTGATTTTAGGATAACGGATTTGAAATGGTAACCGGGTGACCTAAATCACACTAATCAAAAATTTTTCAGTATTTTTATCATTTTTGTGAACTCTGTCATAACCTGCCTATTCCTTGCTTTGCTATGATGATTCTGCAGAGTGAAGGGGGAATACAAGGCGTTTGCCATGCAAAGGCCTGTGGAGTACGCTTATAATGGATAGGAATATAGGAAATGAATGTAAAAAGAAATAAAAAGGTTTGAATTGCAGGAGCTGATGATTATGTTTGAAAGAAGAACTGCCATTTCAATTGGAGAAGCCGTAGAAAAAGTAATGGAGTATAGGTTAACAGGAAAAACGGAAATGGTTTCTATTAATGAAAGTTTTGGACGCTTTTTATCAGAAGATTTAATAGCGACAAGTGATGTGCCTCATTTTAACAGGGCCCCTTATGATGGTTTTGCAGTACGTTCCGTTGATACAGTTGATGCTTCACAAAGTAACACGGTTGAATTTGAAGTAATTGACCATATAGGCGCTGGAATGGTTTCAGAAAAAAAACTAAATGAATATCAAGCTGTTCGAATTATGACTGGTGCAATGATGCCAACTGGTTCGGACGCTGTTGTCATGTTTGAGGTAGCTAAAAGCTATGAAAAAGACGGAATACCTTTTATGTCTATAAAAAGAAGCTTTAAACCTGGTGATAATGTATCTTTTCGTGGTGAGGATGCGAAAGAAGGAACTGTCCTCGTTGAAAAGGGAACATTAATTAATCCTGGAATTCAAGCCATGCTTGCTACATTCGGCTATGAAAAAGTCCCAGTAGCAGCTAAGCCAAAGGTGGGCCTTTTTGCAACCGGGACTGAACTCCTGGAAGTAGATGAACCACTTGAACCAGGAAAAATAAGAAACAGCAATTCTTACATGATTGCTGCACAAATTGAGCGTGCCGGGGGAAGTGTCCAATACTTTGGAAAGCTTCCTGATGAATTTGATACTTGTTTTGAAGCAGTTAAAAATGCTATTGATTCCGTTGATATTCTCGTTACCACTGGAGGAGTTTCAGTGGGTGATTTCGATTATCTTCCTGAGATATATGATAAATTGGGCGCAGAGGTACTTTTTAATAAGGTAGCGATGAGGCCCGGGAGCGTAACAACAGTTGCCCAGAGTAATGGCAGGCTACTATTTGGCCTGTCAGGCAATCCATCTGCATGCTATGTTGGGTTTGAGCTTTTTGCACGTCCAATAATAAGAGGGATGCTTTTTGCACCCAAACCACATTTGCGGAAGGAAAAAGCAATCCTCGATGTTGCTTTTCCAAAAGCAAACCCATTCACAAGATTTGTACGAAGCGCTTTAACCATAACCGAAGGAAAGTTGACCGTCTCACCAAGCGGATTGGATAAATCTAATATTGTAATGAGTCTTGCGGGAGCAAATTCATTGATGATACTTCCGGGCGGCACCAGGGGATTTGAGGCGGGAATGGAAGTTGATGTACTTATGCTTGAGGATCAGGAAGGAAGTCATTGGCCTTGGTAAAACCTTTAATCATTCAGGTTGCCGGATATCAAAACAGTGGTAAAACAGCAGCCATTTCAAGGGTGATAAAAGAATGGTCGCACAGAGGAAAAAAAGTTGTTACCATTAAACATCATGGCCATGGCGGAAAACCAGAAGTTGCGGATGAGAAGGATTCCACCCGCCATATTTTATCGGGGGCGGCTGCTTCTCTTGTAGAAGGGGAAGGCCGTCTGGTGTTACAGGCGGAAAAAACCACCTGGAGCCTTTCTGAAAAAATTAAATTAATGAAGGAGTTTTATCCCGATATTATCCTAATTGAGGGACATAAACAGGCAGAATTTCCAAAAGTGGTAATGATAAAAGATCAGAAGGATTTAAAACTCCTATCTTCTCTTGTAAATATTATTGCTATAGTTTACTGGGATGAGGATGTCCTTATAAAATCTGGCTTAGCTGCTAAATACCCCCGATTCAATATTAAGGATTCCATATTGGAGAAACAGCTGATTGATCTTCTTCAGGAAATTCATAAAAATGACACTAAAAGGTAAAAGGAAATGTGATAAGCTTCACTTTTTTTTGTTTTGCGCTCGCTTATATTGGAGGTAGCAGGAAATAAGGAGTGAAAAAGATGAAGCTTTTTTTACCAAAACAGCACGGTGCCTGGGCAATGCTTATTGTTCCCTTTTGGCTTGGTGTGATTGGATCACATTTTATGTGGGAACATATCCCGTTTTTTATCGGCTGGGTCTTTTTATATCTTGCCACTTATCCTATGTTGCTTTTATTTAAAAGAAAGAAGATCCAGTTTTATATAAAATGGACACTTATTTATATAATTCCAGCTATTCTTTTATTATTAGTTCCCTTGTTCACAAGGCCATCAATAATTATTTTCGGGCTTGCGATGATCCCATTGTTTGCGATTAATGCTTATTTTTCATCAAAAAATAAAGACAGGGCACTGACAAATGATATTAGTGCGATTATTGCTTTTGCTATTGCTGGGCTTGCGAGTGCCTATATGGCAGATGGTACGGTAACCATCGATTCTTTTCTTCTCTTTAGTACATCGATTCTTTTCTTTTTGGGAAGCACTTTTTACGTTAAAACAATGATCCGGGAAAAAAAGAATCTTCAATACAAGTGGATTTCATGGTCATATCATCTTCTTGTTCCAACGCTGTGGATTTTCCTTGGCTTATGGATCGCGGCATTTGCCTATATCCCTAGCTTGCTAAGGGCCATTGGCTTTTATGGAAAAAGCATTTCCGCTAAGCAGGTTGGGATTTACGAAATAGTGAATGCAGCCCTTTTCTTTATCCTGATGGCAGTGCAGGTTTTTAAATTTTAGGCGTTATCTCTTACTAAGGCTCATGTGTCTGTTAAGAAAATGAAGGCTAAAAGCCGCCGCAAACTATGGCAATACTCTTCTGATCCATTCCCGATTAGAAAAATAAGCCGGCCCCAGAGGGCCGGCTTATTCAATACAGCATATATCCTTTGAACAGTTTTCACAATCAATTTCTGTTTTTAAAGTATCCAATTCATGAATTGTAATAATACCTTTTTTTACAGATATTATTCCCGATCTTCGTAAGTCGCTAAGCAGCCTATTGACTACTTCCCTGGAAGTACCACAAAAATTAGCTAGTTCCTGATTTGTTAGAGGCAAATCAAGAATAATACCATCCTCTACTTCTCTTCCATAGCTATTTGAAAGCCTTATGAGTATCGAATACAAAGCTCCTTTTTTTCCATGAAGAACTAAATCCCGAAATTTGGTCTGTGTTTTAAGATGCTGAATGCTCATCCACCTCATAAACTCAACGGCCAAATCATGATCCTTGCTAAGCTGTTCTTCCAGATGTTCCTTTAAAATAACAGCGACTTCACCGCTTTCTGTCACTTTGGCACTAAGATAGTATTTTGATGAAGGCATGAAAAGATTAGCCTCTCCTGCCAAGTCACCCTCCGAACAAATCCGGAGAGTCAATTCTCTTCCGTCTGGTATGCTTTTACTTAATTGAAGCATTCCTCGTTTAATTATATAAAGCTCCTCTGCGGGGGCACCTTCCTGAAAAAGTAAGCTTCCCTTTTCCATTTTTCTTACATGGTGAACGGTTTTGAGCAGTTCATGTAAATCCAATGAAATATCAGTTAATGAGTGCATGCTATTACCACCTTTAGTTCCAAAATAGCATAAGACAAAACAAGACAAATTACCTATCAAAGTAGATATTACTGTAATTATATTGTTTATTAGTGGAAATACAACGGCTTTAGAATAAGATTCATACAAAAGACATAAATTTCTCAAAATAAAGATAAAATTACAACTATTCCTTGGGAAATATTTGTCGAAAAAAAGGACCCTATAATTTGAGCGGAACGGGGGAAATTAGTAAAGAAGTTTCTTTAAAGGAGGCAGCATTATGGGACAAAACAGACAATTCCGTCCGGGGCAGAAAGCTCCCAACAATGGAATTTATATTGAAACAGGTGAAACTGGAAGCAATATTGTTAATCCTCAAAAAATGAAAATGAAAGCTGGGGATGTCTTTCCGGAAACATCCAATCACAACCGACTATGGACCTATTTTCCTAAACCATGAAAAAATAGATCTTATGATCTTCTGGTTCAAGGTTTTCATTGTTGAATTTGTGCAGCTATATTGATTGAAGCGGAAAGCGTGCGCCTACAGTAAAAATCAACATGCCACTCTTTTAGAAGCCATCCAAAGCGGGTGGCTTTTCTTTCTTTTTCTCATGGAATATAATAAATATATATAAGGTCAAAAAAGGTCAAATGGAGGTATAAAATGGACTTAAATAAGATGACGGAACGCTTGCAAAAAGGCTTTATTGGGGCTCGGGAATTAGCAGCAGAGTTCCAGCATCAGGAGGTCGATGACTTACATTTGTTTCTTTCATTAATGAATCAGAAAGACAGCCTGATTAATACTGTTTTAGAAAGAACCGGTATTAAAATAGAAACTGTTAAACAAAAAATAAAAGAGAAACTGGATATGAAACCGCAGGTTACCGGAAGCGGTGTGGCGGACGGGACCTTATATATTACCTCAAATTTACAAAATCTGCTTATAAAAGCTGAGGAAGTAAAAAAGCAATTTACTGATGAATTTATCTCAACTGAACATATACTGCTGGCTGCTGATTCTGCATCTCAAACTGGAATGGGAAAAGTTTTAAATGAAGTCAATGCGGATTCAAATGCGCTTTTAAAAGCTATTAAAGAAATAAGGGGGAACCAGCGAGTGACTACACAAAACCCGGAAGAGACCTACGAAGCATTAAAAAAATACGGCAGGGACCTTGTAGAGGAAGTAAAAACTGGAAAAGTTGATCCGGTTATTGGGCGGGATACTGAAATCAGACACGTAATCAGAATCCTTTCAAGAAAAACAAAAAACAATCCTGTCCTAATTGGTGAACCAGGGGTAGGAAAAACAGCAATCGTTGAGGGGCTTGCCCAAAGAATTGTAAGAAAAGATGTGCCTGAAGGTCTAAAAGATAAAACCATCTTTTCACTAGATATGAGTTCTCTAATCGCAGGTGCTAAATTCAGGGGAGAATTCGAAGAAAGATTAAAAGCAGTTTTAAATGAAGTAAAGAAGAGTGAAGGAAAAATTTTATTGTTTATAGATGAGCTCCATACTATCGTGGGTGCGGGAAAGACGGAAGGAGCTATGGATGCAGGCAATATGCTAAAGCCCATGCTGGCCCGCGGGGAACTTCATTGTATTGGGGCAACCACACTTGAGGAACACCGAAAATATATAGAAAAAGACCCTGCTTTGGAACGCCGCTTTCAGCAGGTTCTGGTACAGGAACCAGGAGTGGAAGATACAATTTCTATTTTGCGAGGATTAAAAGAGAGATTTGAAATCCATCATGGGGTAAAAATACATGACAGGGCCCTTGTTGCCGCAGCTACTCTTTCGGAAAGGTATATTTCAGACCGTTTCCTGCCTGATAAAGCAATTGATTTAGTGGATGAAGCATGTGCACATATCAGGACTGAAATTGATTCAATGCCGACTGAACTGGATGAAGTAACCAGACGCCTGATGCTGCTTGAAATTGAAGAAGCTGCATTGAAAAAAGAGAAAGATGAAAGCAGCCTTCAGCGGCTCGCCGAGCTGGAGAAGGAACTGGCGGATTTAAAAGAGCAGGCGCATGCAATGAGGGGACAATGGCAAAAAGAAAAAGAGAGCATTCAAAATGTACAGGAGAAAAAAGAGGAATTGGAGAACCTTCGTATTGAACTTCAAAAGGCGGAGGATAAATATGATTTAAATCGTGCTGCTGAGCTTCGACACGGAAGAATTCCTCAAATGGAAAAGGAAATTAAGGAGCTTGAAGCTGCTTCAGAAGATCAGAACGAGAACCGTCTTCTCCGGGAAGAAGTGACAGAGGAAGAAATAGCAGATATTGTGGCACGGTGGACAGGAATTCCTTTAACAAGGCTTGTTGAAGGAGAAAGAGAAAAACTTTTAAACCTCGAGGCTCTCCTTCATAGACGTGTCATTGGCCAGGACGAAGCTATTCAGCTAGTTTCAGATGCAGTAATCAGAGCGAGGGCTGGTATAAAGGATCCAAACAGGCCAATAGGATCATTTTTATTCCTTGGCCCAACCGGGGTAGGAAAAACAGAGCTGGCAAAAGCCCTGGCTGAAGCATTATTTGACAGTGAAGAACAAATGATTCGTATTGATATGTCTGAGTATATGGAAAAGTTTGCGGTATCAAGGTTGATTGGAGCACCTCCTGGGTATGTAGGTTATGAAGAAGGGGGACAGCTGACTGAAGCTGTTCGAAGAAGGCCTTATTCCGTTATCCTTTTAGATGAAGTAGAAAAAGCACATTCAGAGGTTTTTAACCTGCTCCTTCAAGCATTGGATGATGGACGAATTACAGATTCCCAAGGCAGGACGGTTGACTTCAAAAACACCGTTATTATTATGACATCCAATATAGGATCACAATTATTGCTTGAAGAAAAAAACGATGGCCATGAGCTTTCTAAAACTACTGTAGATAAAGTAGAGCAGCTGTTGAGAACACATTTCCGTCCAGAGTTTTTAAATCGCATAGACGAAATTGTTCTTTTTAAACCATTAACTGGCAATGAGATAAAGGAAATAGTAAACAAGATGATAGATGATCTGCAAAACAGAGTGGAAGATCAGCATATTCAAATTTTATTGACGGAATCTGCTAAAAAATATATAGCCGAAAATGGATATAATCCTGACTTCGGTGCAAGGCCTTTAAAGAGGTATATTCAAAAAAATATAGAAACAAGGCTCGCCAGAGAGATTATATCTGGAAAAATTAAATCGAACAGTACTTTAAATATTAATGTCGAAGATGGAAAACTTGTTTTTATGGTTCACTAAAAAAAGTCATCCTGTTTTTGGGCAGGATGACTTTTTAAAAGTTAGAAAGCAGATGCTGCTTTTCTACTGTCTAACATGGAACCCAGTTTAAACGGGCTCTATGCTTTTCTTTAATGAATGTGCTTTTCTTCCTTATCGTTAGGAATAATTGCTGGAATGATAAGAATCAGGATCGTAAAGCCTACAGCCAGAATGGCACCGGTTTCAACTTTAAATTCAGAACCTACCATTGAGCAAACGACATATGTCAGCATTTCACACAGTAGGAATGTCCAGAACAGTGTCCAAAAGTATTTCATTAATTTCACCTCATACTATTTCATTCATTCTTCTAACATCTTACCATAGGTAATAGAAATAATGAACCTCCAAATCACAAGATGAAAAATCCAAGTTAGTCATTCATTCATGAAATGAATATTTTTCAATTTATTCTTCAATAATTGGGCAAAGCCCCTTTCCAATTACATGAAAAAGCATACGATAATCTGATGAATTGATGTAAAAGGAGTTTTCTCTATGGATAACCGGATTTTTCAACTGGATACCCAATGGAATATCATACACTATCCTGAAAAGCCAAATGGCTTCGGTATCCTTATAATAGGAGATGAAAGGCATTTCGTAGATGAAAGCAAAAGCTTCTGGCTGCAGAATGAGGGGAAGCTTTCCTTGATAGAGGAATTTAAGGAAGCAGGATATACTATTTTTTCTTCTAACCTCTTCGGGAAAAATTGGGGAAGCAGACCCTCGGTTGAATTGGCACAAAGGCTTTACCAGCATGTAATCCGAAATGAAATATTAAATGAAAAGATCCATATCCTTGCTGAAGGAATGGGAAGTCTTGTTGCCCTCGAGCTTTTTAAAGAAATGGGAGGGAGAATTCGCTCAGCGGTTTTTGTGAATCCCATATTATCCTTAAAATTGCACTTAGAGCAAGAACGGGAACATAAGTTTTTTTATAAAAAACTGTTAAGTGAGTTATCACTTGCTTATCAAACCGATAGTAAAACCGTGGAGAATAAAATACTAAAAAGCGAAGATCCCATCTTATTTGATAAAGACATATCTGTTAAGATCATTCAGATATTATCAGGAGGAAGGGCATTTAATCAATCACCACTTTATCAGAAACTGATTAATTCTCCGGATGCCGGGAGAGTTAGCGCAAATTTTATGGTTCCCGAAAAAAAACAGCAGCTTGGTGTGCAAATAATCAAGTTTTATAAAAAGCATGAGAAAATGCTGTAACCCCTCTGAATTTATTCAAGAAATAAAAAAACTTCATAAAGCATAGGATTCAATATATTCTGAGGACCTGGGAGGTATTCAAATGGAAAGGGCAATTATCTACGGTACTTTTCAATTTGTTGGATTTCATCTATGTACAGCACTTTTGGGCAAGGGGTGGGAGGTAACAGGGATAAGCTTTCCGGAGAACGATATAGATTCCTATGCGGATGAAAAACGCCTTGAGATTGGCAGGAATGCTAATTTTGCTGAAACATGCCTGGAGGGAGCTGCAGGTGAAACATCCAATCTTGAAAAAACAGCAGTGATTGTTTCCCTATTTGATTTATTTATGGAGTTTAAGGATGATTCCATTACTAAAAAGGATGATCTAAAATCCCTTATAAAAAGTCTTGAATCAAATGATAACGGAACAAATCTCTTTGTCTTTTTATTGCCTGTTCAATTGTTAACCGATTCTTTTAAAGCTGATATCTTATTTACACTAAGAGCATTTATTTCAGAGTTTAATATAGAGGAACAGAGATGTCAGTATTTCTATCTTCCATCTCTATATGGCCCCTGGCAGCCAGCTACCTTTTATGTGCAGCAGGCTATCCTGGAGGATATGGGAAGTAAAACTGAAAAAAAGCCAGATAGAGAATGGACGGCAGATTTAATCTATATTGAAGATGCCGTATCAAAATTGACCGAAACTATCGAAAGTGAAAGAAGTGGCCGCTACTTATTAGAAAGCAGCGAAGAAAATTACTGGGAGAATTGTATCCTGCAGCTGAAATCGATCAATAAACCTGTTCCAGAAAATCGTCCGCTGAATAACTTTAACGATAACGATCTATTAAGACTGCACATAAATAAAATAACTTCTTTCTCAGAAGGATATTCAATTCAAAAAAAGCATAATGAACGATTAAGGGATAGTCAAATATGGAAGTGATGGAAACTCCTTTTCAATTCTTTTTGATAAGGTTAGAATAAAAAGAGCAAATACACCTCAAAAGAAAAAATTTGGTGCTGCCTTGAGAAGGAGGGACAATCATGTGGTACCGTTTAACTGTTATCTTTATATCCCTTTTCCTTCTAAGCTCGTGCAGCCATTCAGATACAGCAGGTAAGCTTAAAAAAGTTGGATTATTGGTTCCTGACACCATTAATGACCAGGTATGGGGAACAAAAGGCTATAAAGGGATGCTGAAAATCCAGTCTGAATTTAATATAGATGTATATTATAAAGAAGGCATGAATACTGATTTGGTGGTTGAACGGGCTGTTAAAGAACTTCATCAAAAAGGAGTAAATCTTATCTTTGGCCATGGTGCTGAATATGCAAATTACTTTAATCGAATATCAGAAAAGTATCCTGATATACAATTTGTCAGTTTTAATGGGGATGCTAAAAACCCAAATACTACAAGTTTAAATTTTAAGGGATATGCGATGGGGTATTTTGGGGGAAAAGTAGCAGCACACATGTCGAAAACGCATCGGATCGGTGTTATTGCCGCATATAATTGGCAGTCTGAAGTTGAGGGCTTTCAAAAAGGGGCATTGAGTGAGAATAAGAATACGGATATATCTATAAAATATGTAGGTAATTGGGATGATGAAGTAAAAGCCAGTCAATTACTTGATCAGATGATCGAAAACGGGGTAGATGTCCTTTATCCTGCCGGCGACGGTTTTAATGTTCCCTTAATTGAAAAAATGAAGGAGCATGGTCTTTTTGTAATCGGATATGTTTCAGACCAATCTGATCTTGGCGAAACAACAGTGTTAACAAGTACCATACAGAATGTAGACCATTTGTATGAAGTTGTAGCAAGACAATATGCAGAAGGAAAACTAAAATCAGGAAACCTGGAATTTGATTTTAAGGATAAGGGAGTTTCACTCGGTAAGTTTAGCCCCATGGTTGATAAAAAGTTTACCAATGAAATAAATGGGGATATAGAAAAATATATAGCAACTGGCAAATTGCCATAGTAGTATAAAAAAGGAGTATACATATGAACGCACAAGAAAAAAATATGCAATTTATGCAAATAGCAATGAAGCACTTTCCGGAAGCAAAAGCACAACTAGATCAATTGGGCATTGAATTATCTATGGAAATGCTTCAGCCCCTAATGTCTCTATTTACGAAAGTAATGAACGAAGCATATGATCTGGGCTATGATGATGCTAAAAAAGAGTCAGACCAATAATAACAGATAGCAGCCCATACGCAGCTATTCAGTTTGTCGACAAAAGGGGGTTCGGAATGTTTTATTCCGGACCCCTTTTGTGATTTTATCGAGAATTCCTATTGAATAGGAAGCTAATTTTTTCTATTTAGGAAGCACTAAAGATTTTTCCCCTTATGGTAACTCCGAGGTAGGTTTATTTTAATCAAGCATCATAAGGAAGTCTTCTTCAGCTACCTCGCGAAAAAGCATTAGTTTTTTCGGGGATGTGGGTCAGGAAGGCGCTGCCACAGGACGTGAAAAAAAGGACATGACGACTTAACTTTAAGGGTGATTCAACCAATTCACCTATATTCCACAGTAGCTGGACAAAATTAAATGGATTAAAATCTGGCCTAATAGGCCGATGGTTGTCATGAAGTAAAGTCATCACTTCCCGGCGGGACTTAAGCATAATTCTTGTGAGCGGTTTCGCGGGTTCTTTTATCTTACGAAGGATTTCTTTTCCATACCACCTTCTCCTCCTGTTGAGCCCTAAATCACACGCTTTTGAATCAAATGTGTATGAATAATGGCGGAAAAAACGAAGCTAAACCTGTTGCACAAATTCTAATTTATAGGTAAAATTAGTACCAGGTAATAATATTTGATGATAATTGAAACTGGATATACTGAATAATAGGGGTAAAAAAGAAAAGGAGCTGGAAATTATGGGTGCAGGAATCGTTGGCATCGGCAGATTTTTGCCTGAAAGGGTAGTCACAAATGCTGATTTGGAAAAGGTAATGGATACTTCTGATGAATGGATCCGTACAAGAACCGGTATTGAAGAAAGAAGAATAGCAGATGACAATACAAATACCTCTGATATGGCTTTTGCTGCTGCACAAAAGGCGATTGAAAATGCCGGTATAACTGCAGAAGAACTTGATATGATTCTTGTTTCAACAGTAACTCCAGATCGACCATTTCCCTCTGTTTCTTGTATGCTTCAGGAAAGACTTGGTGCGAAAAAAGCTGCAGCTATGGATATAAGTGCAGCATGCGCAGGTTTCATGTATGGAATGGTAACAGCAAAACAGTTTGTTGAATCAGGTGGATATAAATATGTACTTGTAATAGGTGTTGAAAAGCTATCAAAGGTTACGGACTGGAACGATCGGAATACAGCAGTTCTTTTCGGAGACGGAGCGGGTGCCGCAGTAATTGGCAATGTTAAAGAAGGCAGAGGAATTTTATCCTTTGAATTAGGTGCAGATGGTACAGGTGGGAAACACCTTTATCAAGATGAATATATAATTATGAATGGACGGGAGGTATTCAAATTTGCAGTCCGCCAAATGGGCGAAAGCAGCTTGAATGTCCTGGAAAAAGCCGGCCTAACGAAAGAGGATGTCGACTTTCTTATTCCTCATCAGGCTAATATCCGCATCATGGAAGCTTCAAGGCAGAGACTAGAACTTCCAGTAGAAAAAATGTCTAAAACCGTTAATAAATATGGAAATACTTCGGCTGCTTCGATACCTATTTCTTTGGTAGAAGAGCTCGAAGCTGGAAAAATTAAAGATGATGACATTATTATTATGGTAGGATTTGGCGGAGGACTAACCTGGGGTGCCATTGCTATGCGCTGGGGAAGATAAGGCCGCTCATCATTTGACAAAAGACACATTTAAAATAGATTTATGAATACAGACAAAGGAGATGGATAGATGATGAAAAAACGACGAGTAGTGGTTACGGGCATCGGAGCAGTTACACCGCTTGGCAATGATGCTGCGACAAGCTGGAGTAATGCGATCGAAGGAGTATCCGGGGTTGGTCCGTTAACTAGAATTAATGCGGATGAGTATCCTGCCAAAGTGTCGGCAGAGTTAAAAGATTTCAATGTAGAGGAATTTATTGAGAAAAAAGACGCAAGAAAAATGGACCGGTTTACACATTATGCTGTAGCTGCATCCTTGATGGCTGTAAAGGATGCCGATTTGGTGATCACTGATGAGAATGCTCCGCGTGTAGGTGTCTGGATAGGCTCTGGAATAGGCGGCATGGAGACATTTGAAAATCAATATGAAATATTTTTAAACAGAGGATACAGAAGGGTAAGCCCATTCTTCGTTCCGATGATGATTCCGGATATGGCAACAGGCCAGGTTTCTATTACTCTAGGAGCGAGAGGCTTTAATTCTTGTACTGTTACTGCTTGTGCAACTGGAACCAATTCTATTGGAGATGCTTTTAAAGTAATTCAACGCGGAGATGCTGATGTAATGGTTACAGGAGGAGCAGAGGCTCCAATTACCAAAATGGCAGTAGCTGGATTTTGTGCAAATACAGCATTATCCAACAATCCAGATCCAAAAACAGCGAGCCGTCCATTTGATATGAATCGGGACGGATTCGTCATTGGAGAGGGAGCAGGAGTAGTAATTCTTGAGGAATTAGAGCATGCTCTGGCTCGTGGTGCCAAGATCTATGCGGAAATCGTTGGATACGGTTCAACTGGTGATGCCTATCATATAACAGCCCCGGCACCTGGCGGAGAAGGCGGGGCAAGGGCAATGAAAATGGCGATTGATGATGCAGGCCTCAGTCCTGAACAAATTGATTATATTAATGCTCATGGAACCTCTACAGACTATAATGATAAGTATGAAACAATGGCTATAAAAGAAGTATTTGGCGAGCATGCCTACAATGTAGCTATAAGCTCTACAAAGTCTATGACAGGACACCTTCTGGGCGCTGCTGGCGGGATAGAAGCTATTTTTACCGTAATGGCTATTAAAGAAGGCATACTTCCTCCAACTATTAATTATGAGACACCAGACCCTGAATGTGACCTTGACTATGTTCCAAATAAGGCGCGCCGAAAGGAAGTTAAAGCCGCTATCAGCAATTCATTAGGATTTGGCGGTCATAATGCAACAATTGCTTTTGTGAGATATGAATAAAAGTTAAATTAATACAGATAAAAAGCAGGTGCAAAAGTGCGCCTGCTTTTTATATTGATTTTGGGAAAAAGGGAGAGAATCTCACGGACCAACTTACATAACTCCTCATCGTACCTTGCTGTAAAGCAACTCCCGTCTTTTTTGCAGGACATTGACCTAACCTAACATCCACGAACGTGCACCTCACCAAGGGCTTGCTGCCCTAGTTTTATGAACAACTTACATCCCCGCACATAAACTACTCAAAGGTAAAAACAAAATAGGAGAGTGAATAAAATGGGGATAATTCAGACAGACAAGTGGATGAAGGATCAATTTGACAGTCCAATAAAAATTTGTGAAAAGCTTCTGCCTTATTTTAAAGAATTAACTGCGGATCAGATTTACAATCAATTATTAAAATTTGGAATGTATAAACCATCTTGGCCAACAAAGAGGAATTTAGATTTAATGAACGATAAGAAAGTGTGGGAACAGGTTAGAGATATATTTGAAAACTATCATGACAAATGGTCAGGGCCTGATGTTCCTATTTTTCTTTTTCCGATGGGACAAAACAGGGGACTGTTTATGAGACAGGTAAACACTAAATCTGGGGTCTCCTTTCCAGATAAAATGTTTCTCTTTATTAGTGATGTAAGCGATCCTAAAGAGATAGAGGCATTATTTGTTCACGAATACCATCATGTATGCAGGCTTAAAAAACAAACGAAAAAAATGGAGGCTAATACCTTATTAGATTCTTTAATTATTGAAGGGCTAGCTGAGTATGCTGTTTTAAAAAATTGTGGCGAAAGCTACTTGGCTAATTGGTGCCAAATGTACTCTAAAAAAGAAATAGTGGCATTTTGGAACACTTATTTAAAGGGACATTTAGGTATTCAGAAAAATGAAAGAAAACATGATGATTTATTATATGGACGTGGACGATATCCTGCTTTATTAGGATACGCTGCAGGGTTTGCTATTGTAGAAAACTACTATAAGGACAACAACTATTCTGAAAAACTTTCATTTTCGAAGGAAGCATCGGAATTTTTAGGGAATAATAGTGTATTTTGTTAAAAAACAACACTAAAGTTGTAAGTTTTTTCTATTATATGGAATATAAGTTATATAAAAAAGTTATTGCAAATGTAAACAGAATGTAATAAAATAATTTTTAAATAAAGAAAATTTACAGAATAATTAAAAGAATATAAAGATATAAAAGATAGTGACTTTTAACCTACTGTTAACAGTTAACTGAACTTCATATCAAAATCTTAGTTTTCCGTAATATTATTCTATTTTTTCTATATATGTTTTTGTTAGGGGGATTCGCATTGAGTAATCAACCATTATTGGAATTAAAAAATCTGCGTACTTCATTTCGGATAAATAATGACTATTTTGCAGCCGTTGATGATGTGACGTTAACAGTTAAAGAAAATGAAGTTGTAGCAATAGTAGGTGAATCAGGGTGTGGAAAAAGTGCCTTGGCACTGTCAATTATGGGCCTGCATCCACAGGGAAGAACGAAGTTAGAAGGTAATGTTAATTTTAACGGACGAAATCTACTGAGCTTAACAACGTCTGAAATGAATAAAATTCGTGGAAAAGATATCGGTATGATTTTTCAGGATCCTTTAACAGCACTTAACCCGCTAATGACTTGCGGAAAGCAAATAGAAGAAAGTATGACTTATCATACAAATCTCTCCGGTAGTAAGAAAAAACAAAAAGCTCTGGAGTTATTGAAAAAAGTAGGAATTCCAAATCCGGAGAGAACTTACAAGCAATTTCCTCATGAATTATCCGGTGGTATGCGCCAGCGTGTTGTGATTGCCATTGCAATCGCATGTGAGCCTTCATTAGTAATTGCAGATGAACCAACAACAGCTTTGGATGTGACAATCCAGGCTCAAATTATGGACTTGCTTAAAGAACTTCAAAAGCAAATGAAGACTGGAATTATCCTCATTACACATGACCTTGGTGTAGTTGCTGAAATGGCAGACCGAGTTGCCGTTATGTATGCAGGCGAAATAGTTGAGTTGGCAGATGTTAAGACTTTATTTAAAAATCCATTGCATCCATATACCAGATCACTATTGAATTCCATCCCTTCTACAGCTGCTGAAAAAGAAAGGCTGCATGTAATTCGGGGGATTGTTCCATCTCTTCAGAATCTGCCAAGAACAGGCTGCCGTTTTAAAGAACGTATTGACTGGGTATCAGCCCACGACCACGAAGAAAATCCATTATTACGGGAAGTTGAAGCAAACCATTTTGTACGCTGCAGCTGCTATAAGCACTTTAACTTTCCTGAAGAAATAGGGGATAGCAAATATGTCGTTTCTTAAAGTAAATAATCTCAAAGTCTATTATCCAATCCGCGGTGGTTTTTTCAGAAGAGTAGTAGATCATGTAAGAGCTGTGGATGATATCAGTTTCGAACTAAAACAAGGAGAAACCTATGGGCTTGTGGGTGAATCCGGATGTGGAAAAACAACAACAGGAAGAACGATCATTGGATTAAATAAATCCACATCAGGTGAGATTTTGTTTGAAGGAAAAGACTTAACAAAATTAAGCCGCCGGGATTTCCATCTTCATCGTCAAGATATTCAGATGATTTTTCAGGACCCTTATTCTTCATTAAATCCAAGAAAACGAGTACTAGATATTATTGCGGAACCGCTAAGGAATTTTGAAAGACTATCACCAGCTGAAGAAAAACGTAAGGTAGAGTACTACATCGAAAAGGTCGGGTTAAATCCTGAGTCGATATATAAATACCCACATGAATTTTCAGGCGGGCAGCGCCAGCGGATAGGAATTGCCAGGGCCCTTACGCTTAATCCAAAACTTATAATTGCAGACGAACCTGTTTCTGCACTTGACGTTTCAGTACAAGCCCAGGTGCTAAACTTTATGCAGGATATTCAAAAGGAATTTAATCTAACATATTTATTTATCAGTCATGACTTAGGGATTATTCAGCATATGTGTGATCGAATCGGAATCATGTATCGGGGTCAATTTGTGGAAGAAGGTTCAGGCAAAGAAATCTATTCCAATCCACAGCATATTTATACAAAAAGGTTAATTTCCGCCATCCCGGATATCAACCCGGAAAACAGGGAACGGCAAGTTGAACTTAGACAAGAAATCAACTCTGAATATAAGAATTCATATGAGAAGTACTTCAATGCTGAGGGCAAAGTTTATCAACTTAAACAAATTTCAGACACACACTCAGTTGCATTGCCGTAAGGGGGGGAAAGTAAATGGTAAAGTTTATATTGCGAAGATTCATAGTCATGATCCCTCAGTTAATGATCTTAAGTGTCCTAATTTTTGCGCTGGCAAAAGCAATGCCAGGGGATGCTTTGACTGGGCAATTGGCAAGTAATCCTAAAATGGATGCACAAACTCTTCATGAGTTAAAAGAAAAGCTCGGTTTACTCGATCCTCCATATAAACAGTATTTGCATTGGGCAGGCGGACTTATCAAAGGAGATATGGGTATGTCTGTCATTCACCAGGTTCCAGTGACACAGCTGCTGGCGGGAAGAATGGAAAACACAATTATTTTATCATTAGCCATATTAATTTTGAGCTATATGATCGCTATTCCGCTTGGAATTGTAGGCGGCAGATGGACGGATTCCTGGGCTGATAAAATGGTGGTTGGATACAATTATTTAACATTTGCAACACCATTATTCATCTTTGCATTAATCATGCTGTTCATTTTTGGTTTTGTACTTAATTGGTTTCCTACAAGTGGAAGTGTAGATATCAAGGTTGATGATGGGACATTTGCATACTACATGAGTAAGCTTAATCATCTTATTCTTCCAGCTTTATCAGGAGCTATCGTAAATACTACTGTTACCATTCAATATTTGCGAAATGAGATTATTGATACTAAGATTAAAGATTTTGTTAAAACAGCAAGGGCTAAAGGGGTTAATGAGTCAAAGGTATACACACAGCATATTTTAAGAAACTCATTTTTACCCATCGCAGCTTTTCTGGGGTATGAGATTGTCTATTTAATAGGCGGTTCAGTCTTCTTAGAAACGATATATGGATATCCGGGAATTGGCCAGTTGTTTATCGCCTCCATCTCCCAACGTGATTTTAGTGTTGTCACTGCTCTTGTAATGATATCAGGCTTTGCTACTCTTATCGGTACGTTATTGTCGGATATTATCCTAAGTGCTGTTGACCCACGAATCAGGATTGAATAGCCAAGGGGAGAGGGGGACTATCATGAAAACTGAAATTGCTAATCCAAACCAGCAAGACATAAATTCAGGCGACAAAAAAATGAAGAGACCCAAAGGAACCGGTCCGCTTGCAATAATGTGGCGGGAAATTGTAAAAGATAAACTTGCTTTAGGTTCTTTGATTCTTTTAGGACTTGTACTCGTTGTGGTATACGGGGCGTCACTTATTTTAGATCAGGAAAAGATTGTTACAGTTGATTTATTATCCATTTATGCACCGCCGTCTGCAGAACATATACTCGGAACCGATTATGGCGGCAGGGATATACTTGGACAATTGATTATAGGTGCTAAAAATTCATTTACAATCGGTTTATTTGTTACCTTAGTAGCAGGAATTATTGGTCTATCAATTGGATTGATTGCAGGCTACTTTGGCGGTAAGACTGATAATATCATTATGAGAATCATTGATTTTGTACTGATATTGCCAACACTTATGTTAATCATTGTATTTGTAACCATTATTCCAAAATATAATGTTTATACTTTTATTCTAATTATGAGTGCATTCCTTTGGACAGGTAAAGCAAGGTTAATAAGATCTAAGACTCTTGCTGAAAGAGAACTTGATTATGTAAATGCTTCTAAAACGCTGGGAACACCTGACTGGAAAATCATTATAAGAGAAGTTCTTCCAAATCTAAGCTCGATTATTATTGTTAATTTAACACTCAATCTTGCTGGTAACATTGGAATTGAGTCAGGTTTAACCTATTTAGGTTTCGGCTTACCGGAAAGTACACCAAGCTTGGGTACTTTGGTAAGTTATGCATCCAATCCGGATGTACTTCAGAATAAGTGGTGGATTTGGTTACCCGCATCATTACTAATTTTAGTATTGATGCTGTGTATAAATTTCATCGGCCAAGCGTTAAAACGTGCAGCTGATGCAAGACAAAGATTAGGATAAGGGGGAAAATAAAGCATGAAGAAGAAAAATGCAATTAAGCTTTTAACTCCGGTTATTGCAGCTGGCTTGCTGTTATCAGCATGTAATAGCTCAACTGGGGGCAGCACTAGTAAGAACTCAGCAAGCAACGCAAAAAAAGAAGATATCAGCACATTCCCAATGGTGGTAAAGAACACTAAAAAGCCAGTCGCTGATGGTGTTCTAAACTTTGCACAGGTATCCGATACTCCTTTTGAAGGTACATTAAACTATGCCTTCTACCAAGGACAGCCGGATGCTGAAATCCTGCAATTCTTTGATGAGCCATTATTCTCAACAAATGGTGATTATGAGTTCACGAATGACGGTGCAGCAACTTATAAAATGTCAGATGACAACAAAACGATTACAGTAAAAATTAAAGACAATGTAAACTGGTCTGATGGCAAGCCTGTTACAGCACAAGACTATGAATATTCATTCCTTGTAATTGGCAACAAAGATTACACAGGTGTACGTTACGGCGATGCTATTATTCAAGGTATTGTTGGAATGAAAGATTACCACGAAGGAAAAGCGCAAAACATTTCCGGTATTAAAATCATCGATGACAAGACGCTTTCTCTTACTTTTGAGTCTGCTAATCCATCTTTATTAACTGGTCTGTGGCCATATGCAATGCCTAAGCATTACCTTGGCGATGTTCCTATTAAAGATCTTGCAAAATCCGATAAGATTCATAAAAATCCAATTGGTTTTGGACCATTTAAAATCAAAAAGATGGTACCAGGAGAGTCTGTTCAATTCGAAAGAAATGACGATTATTATCATGGAAAGCCTAATCTCCAAGGTATAGTTTTAAAAGTTGTTAACCCTAAGGTAATTTTACAGTCACTTAAAAAAGGTGAAGTGGATGTTGCTGATTTCCCTGCAGATCAATACCCAGCTGCAAAAGGATCCAAAAACTTCCAATTCGTTGGAAAAATTGATTTAGCTTATAACTACATTGGTTTTAAATTAGGACATTGGGATGCCAAAAAAGGTGTCAGCGTAATGGATAATCCTAAATTCAAGGATAAGAACTTACGTCAGGCAATGGCATATGCATTAGATGAAAAATCTGTTGGGGAAAAAATCTACAACGGACTTCGTTTCCCAGCAACATCTTTGATTCCGCCTTCTTTCCCAACTTGGTCAGATCCAAAAGCTAACCCAGTGGGTTATGATCCAGCAAAAGCTAAAAAATTATTAGACAAAGCAGGCTATAAGGATACTGATAAAGACGGCCTGCGTGAAGATCCAAGCGGTAAGAAGTTTACAGTCAATTTCCTTGCAATGAGTGGAGGAGACACTGCAGAACCACTTGCTAAGTTCTACATCCAGTCATGGAAAAATGTTGGCTTAGATGTTAAGCTTGTTGATGGACGTTTAGCTGAATTTAACTCATTCTATAAAATGGTTGAAGAAGATGACCCTAAAGTTGACCTGTATGCAGGTGCTTGGGGTACAGGTACAGACGTAGACCCTTACGGACTGTATGCTAAAGATGCATCATTTAACTACTCGCATTTCGTAAGTGAGAAGAACGATAAATTATTGGCAGATGGACATTCTGCTAAAGCATTTGACAAAGACTTCCGTAAGAAGACTTACTCTGAATGGCAAAAATATATGAATGACGAAATGCCTGTCATTCCTACATTATTCCGTTCTGCTGTCACTGCAGTAAATAATCGTGTTACCAACTTTACTGTTGACCCTAAAGACACTAGCTTTGTTTGGTCACAAGTTGGCGTATCCAGCGACACACCTGACGCTCAATAATTTCATAAAAAAGAGATGTTCCCAAGCGGAGCATCTCTTTTTTTGCTGATCAGAATTTATATCCCTAAATTCTGAACGCACGACGGACAGGCAGTCCTAGTCAGGCGAAAGGCACAGGATGTGCCGATTTGAGCGTGATAAGTAAAACTAGGGCATCCGCCAAAGGGACTTGGCGAATGCCAAGTTTTACTAATGTAGCGAGAAATGTTGGAGAAGTTATGAAAGCTATATTGTTGAGATGAATGTAGTACATGCTTTTTTAATTCCTTTGTTATATATAAGAGGAAATTTTCATATATATATGAAAAAATCGGACAGGTCCCTGGGCAAAAATAAGGGAAAAGGTGCTGGCCATGGTGATTAGAATTTTTTTTTGGATGATGGGATTTGGACTTGCTGTTTCTGGAGGAATTAGTGCCATTGCCTACCTTAATATTATGGCTGCAGGAAAAGACTTTATAGAATACCTGGTATATATTTCTGACAAAACTGAATGTTATTTACTTCCCATTGGATTAGCAATTGTATCAATGAGTATTTTTTATCCAGAAAAAAAAGAAAACTAAACTGAAAGTGCAAATGTGTTAAAACAGGAATAATTTAACTAACTGCTGACCATACTGAGTGACAAATAGTTTCGTGAAGTGAGGGGTTGTCTGATGTTGTATCTTCATGATGTATGGGTAAACTGGTTTGAAGGTGAAGAAAATAGCTACAATGTTTGCCATTTCCACGAGTGGCGTAAAGATGATGGGGTTGAATTACTTGATCAGGTTCCTCTTTTAAAAATTGATTCTGTCTTATTTGATTACATTGAAAATGATCTGTCAGAGCTCCCACAGCAAATGCTGGATGATATTTATCAAAAAGCATTTCTAAGAAAAAATCACGAAAGAATTCAGCTGGATTATTGCTTTGTCGTAACGGATGGAACAGGAATATTAGCAGTGGATACAATCGGATATAATATCCCTATTCGGAAAAGCCGTTTAATCCCTCGCCAGGAACAGCTAGTATATGAAATGATTGAGAATCACGATTCAAAACAATATCATTTTCAAAAGGAAACTGATAAAAAGGTGTTCCACATATTATCACCAGAACCAACCCTGATGTCAGGATTAACGCGCAAAGAAAGGCAGCTAAAACAGCTTTTATTTATGGCTTTAGACCAGCTGCAATCTTCCGAAAATGAGGCCGAGGTCCGGTATTGGTTTACAGAATGGTGTCCTGAGAAATATTCAGATATACAAGAGATGTGTGTAAAGGAAGCCTGGGAGTGTTTATTCGAGGAAACTAAAAGTGGATGGTCAAAAAAACATGAGTATTTTTGTGAAAATTTAATAAAGGGTCAGCCGTTTTTTGAAAAATTATGGGAAATGGAACATGGTCCAAAAGTAAATTAAAAGGCATGCCCTATCAATAGGGCATGCCTTTTCTAATAATAATAAATGAATGTAATTACTTTCTCTTTCTTCCTAGTCCCATGGCGTTTTCCATTTTTTTAACCATTTTTCCTGCTGTTTGGTTAGCTTTATTAGCACCCTTATCAAGAATTTCATCCAGTTCAGTTGAATTGAGCAATTGATTATATCGTTCCTGAATTGGCTTAAATGCATTAATAACAACGTTAGCCAGATCAGCCTTAAAATCGCCGTAGCCTTTACCTTCGTATTTCTCTTCTATTTCTGAAATCTGCATTCCTCCGAGGATAGAATAAATAGTTAACAGGTTAGAGATACCAGGCCGATTTTCTTTATCATATTTTACAATTCCTTCTGAATCAGTAACTGCACTTTTAATTTTCTTCTCAATCTGTTTTTCATCATCTAAAAGAGATATAAAAGCTTTTTGGTTTGGGTCGGATTTACTCATTTTCTTAGTCGGATCCTGCAGTGACATAATTCTTGCCCCGACCTTTGGAATACTCACCTCTGGAACAGTAAAGATATCGTTATACTTTTTATTAAAGCGTTCAGCCAAATCCCTTGTTAATTCCAAGTGCTGTTTTTGATCTTCTCCGACTGGGACAAGGTCAGTGTTATATAACAAAATATCTGCAGCCATAAGAGGCGGATAAGTTAACAATCCAGCAGAAACTGCTTCCTTTCCAGCCGACTTATCTTTGAACTGGGTCATGCGCTCTAGTTCACCAATGTATGAAACACACTGCAGCATCCACCCTGCCTGGGCGTGGGCTGGAACTTCAGATTGAATAAATAATGTTGCTTTTTCAGGATCGATACCAACAGCAAGATATAAAGCCGCAAGACTTCTAATATTCTTGCGGAGCTCAAGACGGTCCTGAGGAACAGTTATCGCATGCTGGTCTACAATACAAAAGAAACAATTATATTCATTTTGAAGTTCAACAAATTGTTTCAAGGCACCGATATAATTTCCAAGAGTGATGGTACCGCTCGGCTGAATACCAGAAAAGATTGTTTTCATTTAATTGCCTCCATTAATAGTAAATTTACCTTTTTACACAAAAAAAGCCACTCATCCCCCAAAAAATAGGGACGAATGGTCCGCGGTGCCACCCTAATTGCTCTTAATAGAGCCTCTTTAATCCCCGTTAAAGCAGGTAGGGGATGCCAGGATAACGCTGGGCAGACGCCGGAGAATACTAGAGCGGTTGTTTCGGCCAGTTCCTCTCCAGGGCTCAAAGTCCATTCCCTGCAACACGGATGTTTGTTTACACCAGCCACAAACTCTCTGCATTCCATAGTTCGCAGGTACTACTCTTTTTCAACGCCTGAATAATGAAATATTTATAAATAAGATAGCGTAACTAGGAAAAAAAATCAAGTTATCCTTTATGAAATTATATAAGCATAACAATAAGTCGTCCAAAAGGAAGCCGTGGCAAAAAGTGAAATTTAGGAATAATGCACTCATTACAGTGTTAAAGCGATAAATTTGTTAAGATTAGGTAAAAAATATTGCACAATTCTTACTTGCATTAAATATTTAAACTATTTATAATAAACTTAACAAACGATATATTTACTATATTGTCACATTACTAGTTCAATGTACCTCCTGACCAAAAGAATGGGTAAGTTTATAGCTGGCATCTTAAGGGACCAAATAATTTTCTAATATTCTTTTGATCTCTTAAAATGGTAAACTTGCTTTTTTATTCATCTTTTAATAGTCAGGCAATTCCATAAATTAAATTTACAGACTATTTGTAAATTATACCCAGGACGTACAATTGTAATTGCTAATGAGGACAGAAGTAAAAGTTGTTTGCCGAAAAAAATAGGGGGGTAATACCGTGAAAAAAAGATTTTCAGTCTTTTTTAGCATGCTGCTTGTTCTGAGCATGTTCCTTACTGCATGCGGCGGCTTTAACAAAGACGAAAAGGCAAGCAATGAATCAACTAAAAAGGGCGACAGCAAAAAGTCTGACGTACCTCAGGAAATGCGTGTAAACATTAACTCCGAACCATTCGCCTTGAATCCGGGCCTGGCTAACGATGCTACTTCCGGCGGAGTATTGCTTCAAACATTTGAAGGTTTGACTCGTATTGATAAAGACGGCAAACCACAGCCTGCTATGGCTGAGAAAATTACACATTCCGATGATTTGAAAACTTACACTTTCAAACTTCGTGATGCAAAATGGACAAACGGAGATCCAGTAACAGCAGAAGACTTTGTTTATGCTTGGAAATGGGCTCTTGATCCTAAAAACGAATCACAATATGCTTACCAGCTTTACTATGTAAAAGGTGCGCAAGCTATTAACGAAGGTAAAGCAGGAGCTGACACTCTTGGAGTTAAAGCTGTTGACGACAAAACATTAGAAGTACAATTGGAAAACCCAACTCCATATTTCTTGGAGCTTACAGCATTCTACACTTATTTCCCTGTTGACCACAAGGTAGCGGAAGCTAATCCGAAATGGGCACAAGATGCTGGAGATTCTTATGTTTCAAACGGTCCTTTCAAAATGACTGGATGGTCTCACCAGGATAAAATCACTCTTGAAAAGAATGATCAATACTGGGATGCAAAGAATGTAAATCTTACAAAAGTTGAAATGTACATGATTAATGATCCTAACACTGAACTTTCTATGTTCGACAATGGCGAACTTGACTGGGCTGGTTCACCGTTCGGTACACTTCCAACTGATGCTCTAAAACAATTGAAAGATGATGGCAAACTTAATGTTAAGCCGATTGCCGGTACTTACTGGTTCAAGTTTAATACTGAAAAGCCGCCATTGAACAATAAAAACATCCGTAAGGCACTTTCTTACGCAATCAACCGTCAAGCTATTGTTGACAATATCACTCAAGGCGGACAGATTCCTGCTATGGCAGCTGTACCACCTTCCATGATCAAAGAAAACAAAGAAGGTTATTACAAAGATAATGATGTTGCTAAAGCAAAAGAGTATCTTAAAAAAGGTTTAGAAGAACTTGGTTTAAAAGATGCTAAGGATCTTCCACCAATCACTGTATCTTATAACACAAGTGAAGCACACCAAAAGATTGCACAGGCAATCCAGGATATGTGGAAAAATGAACTTGGTGTAGATGTGAAACTGGACAACGCTGAGTGGAAAGTTTACATCGATAAGCTGCACAAAGGTGACTACATGGTAGGACGTATGGGCTGGTTAGGTGACTTCAACGACCCTATTAACTTCCTTGAATTGTTCCGTGACAAAGATGGCGGTAACAATGATACCAAGTGGGAAAACCCAGAATTCAAGCAATTGCTTGTAGATTCTGCAAAAGAAAGCGATGCAACAAAACGTATCGACATGCTGAAGAAAGCTGAAGCTATCTTCATGGATGAAATGCCGGTTGCTCCTATTTACTTCTACACTAACGTGTGGGTTAAAAAGGATAACCTAAAAGATGTTGTAGTATCAGGTCTTGGTGATGTTCAGCTGAAATGGGCTCACTTCGAATAATAAATATCATAAGAAAAGGCTAGGTATATGGGCTTTGTTACCCATATACCTTCCTTTCTGATTAAGAGTTGTTAGTAAAAAATGGAGGTGTGAATTTTGGCGAAATACATCACGAAACGTCTATTATACTTGCTGTTTTCTCTTTATCTTATTATTACAGCAACCTTTTTCTTAATGCGCCTTGCACCAGGTAACCCGTTTACTGGTGAAAAGCAGCTGCCACCTGAAATCCAGGCTTCACTTAATGAGCATTATGGATTAAATCAGCCATGGTATGTGCAATATGGAGATTATTTAGTTAAAATTTCGCAGTGGGATTTTGGTCCATCCTTTAAATATAAATCGAGAACTGTTAACGATTTAATTAATGATGGATTCCCTGTTTCGTTATTTTTGGGTGTGGAAGCTATCCTGATTGCTTTGGCGCTTGGAACAATGTTAGGAATTATCGCTGCATTAAAGCATAATAAATGGCAGGATTATGGTGCAATGATTATTGCGGTACTGGGTATATCCGTGCCTTCATTTATTATGGCTACTGTTTTGCAATACTTCTTTGCAATTAAATTCCATATTTTCCCTGTTGCTCGTTGGGAATCATTTATGCATACGGTCCTTCCTGCCTTGGCCCTGGCCTCAACTCCAATGGCTTTTATCGCGCGTTTAACACGTTCGAGCATGCTTGAAGTACTCTCAAACGATTATATCCGTACAGCAAAATCAAAAGGACTTGGACAAACTGCTATTACAATTAAGCATACAATTCGTAATGCGCTTCTTCCTGTTGTTTCTTATATGGGACCTTTATCGGCTGGTATCGTAACAGGTAGTTTTGTTATTGAAAAGATTTTTGGTATTCCAGGGCTTGGTTCACATTTCGTTATGTCGATTTCAAACCGTGACTATACAGTTATCATGGGCGTCACAGTGTTCTATAGTATTATCTTGCTTAGCGCGATTCTCCTTGTCGACATTGCGTATGGTTTCATCGACCCGCGTATCAAACTAACAAGCGGGAAGAAAGGAGAATAAACATGGAAATCTCAAAAGAAAAATTTCAAATAGTTGGAACCAGAAAAACAGATGCTGAAAAAATTTCTAAACCGAGCCTTTCGTTTTGGAAGGATGTTTCTATCCGCTTTCGAAAAAACAAGCTTGCCATGTTTGGTGTTGTGCTTTTAATTCTCCTTATTTTCATGGCAATCTTTGGACCATATATGACAAAGTTTGATTATCGTACTAATGATCTTATGAATACAAATAAAGCTCCTGGTAATTTACACTGGTTTGGAACTGATGACCTGGGCCGTGACGTTTTTGCACGTACCTGGGAGGGAGCCCGTATTTCCTTATTTATCGGTGTAGCTGCTGCAGCAGTTGACTTCTTTATTGGTGTTTTCTGGGGTGGATTTGCAGGATATAAGGGCGGACGTATCGACGAAGGTATGATGCGTACAGCTGATATCCTTTGGGGAATTCCATATTTACTGCTCGTTATTCTTTTCATGGTCGTCATGGGTCAAAGTCTTGGAACAATGATTCTTGCAATGACCATCACGGGATGGATAAATATGGCCAGGATTGTCAGGGGACAAGTTTTGTCACTGAAGAGCCAGGAATATGTTTTAGCTTCCAGAACTTTGGGAGCAGGACTTCAGCGAATCATGAGTAAACATTTAATTCCTAATACTATGGGGCCCATTCTGGTTACAATGACTTTAACTGTTCCTTCTGCTATCTTTACAGAAGCCTTTCTTAGTTATTTAGGATTAGGATTAACGCCTCCGTTAGCAAGCTGGGGAACTATGGCTTCCGACGGTCTGCCTGCGATTAAATATTATCCATGGCGATTATTTTTCCCTGCAACGTTTATCTGTTTAACTATCTTTGCGTTTAACGTAATCGGGGATGGACTGCGAGATGCCTTGGATCCACGACTACGTAAATAGGGGTGTGATAATATGGAAAAATTACTAGAAGTAAAGAATTTGGAAGTCTCTTTCCAAACTTATGGTGGAGAGGTTAAAGCCGTACGCGGAGTCAGCTTCGACCTTCACAAAGGTGAGACTCTTGCCATTGTGGGTGAGTCAGGTTCAGGAAAGAGTGTAACATCACAAACCATTATGAAATTGATTCCAATGCCTCCTGGCAAAATCAAAGGCGGACAGATTCTCTTTAATGGTGAAGATATAGTTACTAAGACTGACAAACAAATGGAAAAGATTCGTGGTAAGGAAATCAGCATGATTTTCCAGGACCCAATGACTTCATTGAATCCGACTATGAAGATTGGCCGCCAAATTATGGAGGTTCTTACCAAACATCAGAATATGTCAACAGCCACAGCCAAGGAAAGAGCAGTGGAACTTTTGCGCCTTGTAGGTATACCTATGCCTGAAAAACGCGTAAATCAATATCCGCATGAGTTTTCAGGAGGTATGAGACAACGTGGGATGATAGCAATCGCCTTGGCAGCTAATCCTAAATTGTTAATTGCCGATGAGCCTACCACTGCATTAGACGTTACAATCCAAGCACAAATTCTTGAATTGATGAAAGACCTGCAAAGCAAGATGGATACGTCTATTATCTTTATTACCCATGATCTTGGGGTAGTTGCTAATGTGGCAGACCGTGTTGCTGTTATGTATGCAGGACAAATTGTTGAAATGGGAACGGTTGATGAGATATTCTATGATCCACGCCACCCGTATACTTGGGGTTTATTGGCTTCCATGCCAAGCCTGGATAACGATGATAAATCTGAGCTTGCTGCTATTCCGGGAACTCCTCCGGATCTTATACATCCACCTAAAGGGGATGCATTCGCTGCAAGAAACCAGTATGCTATGGCAATCGACTTTGAAGAAGAACCGCCAATGTTCCAAATCTCCGAAACCCATTTTGCGAAAACATGGCTCCTTCACCCGGATGCTCCAAAAGTAGAGCCGCCTGAAGCTGTTAAAAAGCGTATGCGCAAATTAGCTTCTACTTTTGAAAAGCCTGTTCTCGTTCAGGAGGGTAAATAATAATGGCTGAAAAGTTAATTGAAGTAAAGGATTTAAAACAGTATTTTAACGTGGGGAGACCGAATCTGGTTAAAGCCGTTGACGGTGTTACCTTCGATATTTATAAAGGTGAAACATTAGGTCTTGTGGGGGAGTCTGGCTGTGGAAAGTCTACTACAGGCCGTACTATTATCCGTCTTTATGATGCTACTGCTGGACAGGTGTTTTTTGATGGAGAAAATGTCCATGGAAAGAAATCTGTAAAAGAACTAAAGAAATTCAACCGTAAAATGCAAATGATTTTCCAGGATCCTTATGCTTCACTAAACCCAAGAATGACGGTTGCTGATATTATTGCTGAAGGAATAGATATTCACGGGCTTGCTAAGAACAGGAAAGCACGTATGGAAAGAGTTTATGAATTACTTGAAACAGTTGGACTCAATAAAGAGCATGCCAACCGTTATCCTCATGAGTTCTCCGGTGGTCAAAGACAGCGTATTGGGATTGCACGTGCACTAGCTGTTGAACCTGAGTTTATTATTGCGGATGAGCCAATTTCAGCTCTTGACGTTTCCATCCAGGCGCAAGTAGTTAATCTGTTGAAGAAACTGCAGCGTGAAAAGGGATTAACCTACCTTTTTATTGCCCATGACCTTTCAATGGTTAAATACATCAGTGATAGAATCGGTGTAATGTATTATGGAAAATTGGTCGAACTTGCACCAGCTGAAGATTTATATAAAAATCCTCTGCACCCATATACTAAATCTTTATTATCTGCTATCCCTATTCCGGACCCTGAATCAGAAAGAACACGTAAACGGATAACCTACAATCCAAGTGTCCATAACTATGGTGATAATGAAGAAGTTACTATGAGGGAAATCAGTCCAGGTCATCTTGTTCTTTGTTCAGCTAAGGAATTCGAACAATATAAACAGCAATATAGATAATTTACCCAGGATGGAAACTTCTTGAAACTTCCCATCTTATAAAAAAGAACTCAGAAAGTGATGTGACCCCCAAAAGTTAGAGTTTTATATTAAGCAGCCGATTGGCTGGTATGAATCCGGTATTGTACTGGACTC
>NZ_JBYTCJ010000028.1:0-74755 GCF_058790155.1 Neobacillus sp. FW104-15D2 | reverse complement strand
CGCGGGGTGGAGCAGTCCGGTAGCTCGTCGGGCTCATAACCCGAAGGTCGCAGGTTCAAATCCTGCCCCCGCAATCTTGAAAAAAGCGAAACTTTTGTTTCGCTTTTTTGCATTTTGGCAAAAATAAAGAAGGAATCTAAGTTTGTTCTAATAGGACGTTACCAGGCAAAGGAAAGACAACCAAATGGGTTGTCTATTTTTTTGTTAAAGAAAACTGCGTGGGTATGGAATAACGGAAAGTGATAAATGTAGAAGTTTTCCTAAAATATGTAGAAGTTATATCTAAAAGTGTAGAAGTATAACCGAAAATTGTAGAACATCGATCGAAAATTGTAGAACATCGATTAAAAATTGTAGAAGCCAAGATATATAAAAGAGATTTCCTTTAAATAGAACCCTCTATTAATTAAAAAGGAAGGGAATTCGCCGTATTCCTCGAAAATGCATTCAAATTTCCTTCCTGCGGTGTTTATTCGAGGTGTAAATTTAATGTTCAGTTGAAAAACGGCTGGTAAGACCCCGCAGTGAGGCGAACGGGGAGACTTGCCGGATCGTCCGCGGAGAGGGAGCGGATTCCCTCTTTTAAAAAGCTTTGTTGGCCCCACACGCATGTCAATAAAACCTGGTGAAAATTTAGAAGTTTAACTTGAAAGGGTGAAATTCAGAAGCTCGCTGTACCCATTTATGCAGAATGAACAAGAGGTCTTATTAGATAATTCTCAAACCGCTGCTGCTATAAATCTCGCCTGCTTCGGGTATTGAGTATCTGCATAAGATTTATTATTATGGATGGAGCGGTAAGCACAAATAAATCAAAACATGTAAATTAGCCATAATAGTTAATAGGAGTACCTGAAGGAGAGGGAGATTGATTTTTTTATGGGAAAGAAAATGACTTTTGAAGTACTGGAGAATGAGACAATTGAAAATTGCCTGGATCGAATGCGCAAAGAAGGGTATGTTCCGGTGAAGCGTACAGAGAAGCCGGTTTTTCAGGAGATTAAAAAAGGAAATGAAACGGTTTACGAACCAATCGGCAGAAAAATTGTTTTTGAAGCCATACCTGCAGATTAAACCGAACGTTTACATTTATTTTTACTATAATGTTCGTCAATTTGTTGACACAGGCAAAAAAACCTTGCTATGATGGAATAGACATAAGCCCAAATAGACCTTTTTAGCAAAGTGTCTGTCTGGGCTTTTTACTTAAGCGGGTTATATGTAAATTTAGTTTTCGCAGGGAAAAATAAAAACAAAAGAAAGAGCTGATAAGTGATGATCGAGCGTTATACACGCCCCGAGATGGGAGCAATTTGGACAGAAGAAAACCGGTTTAAAGCATGGCTGGAAGTAGAGATTCTAGCATGTGAAGCATGGGCTGAACTAGGAGATATTCCAAAAGAGGATGTAGCAGCCATCCGGAAAAATGCAGGCTTTAATATTGATCGCATAAAGGAAATTGAAGAAGAAACTAGGCATGATGTTGTGGCTTTTACTCGGGCTGTTTCTGAAACTCTTGGAGAAGAACGGAAATGGGTGCATTATGGACTAACATCTACAGATGTTGTAGATACAGCACTATCGTATCTTTTGAAACAGGCAAATACCATCATTCAAAAGGACATTGAACGATTCATTGACATACTTGGCCAGAAGGCTCAGGAACACAAATACACAGTTATGATGGGGCGTACGCATGGGGTTCACGCTGAGCCTACTACCTTCGGGTTAAAGCTTGCTCTATGGCATGAAGAAATGAAGCGTAATTTACAGCGTTTTAAAGATGCTGCTGAAGGAATTGAGTATGGAAAAATCTCAGGCGCTGTTGGTACATATGCAAATATAGATCCATTTGTGGAGTCTTTTGTTTGTGAAAAGCTTGGGCTAAAGGCTGCTCCAATCTCCACTCAAACGCTTCAGAGGGATCGTCATGCCCATTATATGGCAACCCTAGCGCTGATTGGGACGTCCATTGAAAAATTTGCGGTTGAAATACGCGGCCTGCAGAAGAGTGAAACAAGGGAAGTAGAAGAATTTTTTGCAAAGGGACAAAAAGGATCTTCGGCCATGCCTCACAAACGTAATCCAATTGGTTCTGAAAACATGGCAGGACTAGCAAGGGTTGTTCGGGGTTATATGCTGACTGCCTATGATAATGTTCCATTATGGCATGAAAGGGATATTTCACATTCTTCAGCAGAAAGAATTATCCTTCCCGACGCGACCATTGCTATTAACTATATGTTAAATCGTTTTGGAAACATTGTTAAAAATTTGACCGTGTTCCCGGAAAACATGAAGCGAAACATGGATCGCACTCTTGGTCTTATTTATTCACAGCGGGTTCTTCTAGCTTTAATTGACAAAGGGCTTGTTCGTGAGGAAGCCTACGATATGGTACAGCCAAAAGCAATGGAGGCCTGGGAAAAACAAGTTCCTTTCCGCCAGCTTCTTGAAGAGGATGAAAAAATAACTTCTTTCTTATCTAAAAAGGAACTAGCAGACTGTTTTGATTATAAATATCATCTGCAGCATGTTGATACAATTTTTGAAAGACTTGGCCTTTAATAAAAAGATGGCTGGCGAATTGATCGCCAGCCATTTTCATTATTTTAATATAAAATTTAGAGTGGATTGTTTGGCAGGATTTGATCGAAATTTACGTTGCCACCCTTTTGCTCAATAGCATTCTCCATTTGGCTGATGATTGCTTCCTCGGCAGCAGTAGGTGCACCTTTTCCCTGTCCGTTTGTATGGGCATTTGCTGTGTTTGAGGCCTGATGAGAGTTGGTATGAGCAGGACCTGATTTCAAAGCACCTGTAGGTTCTGCCATTTTTGCAAATTCAGTCATTAAACTTTTTGCATCCATTCCTTGGGCTGGAGCTGTTTTGCTCTTGGCCTGATTGCCTGTATGTGTAGTGCCTGATTTTAAGGCGCCTGCAGGGTTTCCCATTTTCGCAAACTCAGTCATTAAACTCTTTGCATCCATTCCTTGCTCTTTGTAGGTTCCCTGCTCTTTATGGGTCCCCTCATTATGCCTATTATGGTCATTATCACCGGCCCTATCAAGTAAAGCGGTGAGCGGACAGTAACGTACAATACCCTCAGCAATTTTCATACCAGCCATCATGGCAACAAGCAGGGTTGAATTCTGCCTCGGCCTCTTAGTTAGTTTGGCAGTAGCCCACGCAAGAAAAGTAAAGCCGAGAGTAATTCGGATTAAGGCATTGATTATGCCTATATTTTGCTTAATTTTCATTTTGTTCACTCCTTCACAAAAATTTATTATTTATCGCTAATTCTTTAATGCGGTAATTTGCGAATTATGGTAGGATAGAAACAAACAATTTTGTAATCGCTTTCTTTATTCGGAAAAATTACTCTTTTTTAATAGATAAAGGAATTACAGGGGAGGGATCTATCATGCTCGAACAGCGTTACCGTTGGAAAAGTAAACATTTAAACGAACATCTGGCTGTTTTGAATGGAACAAAGCCGCCGGATATCCTATTGGAAAATGCAACATATTTAAATCAAACATTTCGGCAGTGGATGAAGGCTAATATCTGGATTTCAGGTGACCGAATTGTTTATGTGGGTCAAAAATTACCTGAACGGCTGGAAAACTGCGAAATAATTGATTGTACCAACGAAATATTGGTGCCCGGCTATATAGAACCGCACGCCCATCCTTTTCAATTATATAATCCCCACTCATTAGCTGCTTATGCGTCTCAATTTGGAACAACCACACTGATAAACGACAATATGGCGCTAGTCCTTCATTTAAAGACGGAACAATCCTTTTCGTTATTGAGTGAGCTTCAAAGGATGCCCGTCAGCATGTTCTGGTGGTGCCGATTTGATGCTCAGACGGAAATTTTAAATGAAAGTGAAGTATTTTCAAACAGTACAATCAAATCCTGGCTGGAGCAGGACTCTGTTCTCCAGGGAGGAGAACTGACTGGCTGGCCAAAGCTCCTGGACGGAGACGATATGATGCTTCACTGGATTCAGGAAGCAAAGCGGATGAGGAAACAAATTGAGGGGCATTTCCCTGGGGCCTCCGAGAAAACACTTGCAAAAATGATGCTTCTTGGAGCTGATTGTGATCATGAGGCCATGACTGGTCAGGAAATCTACAACCGTTTAATGCAGGGATATATGGTCTCACTCCGCTATTCATCCATACGTCCAGACTTGCCCGTATTACTTGATGAAATGAAGGAGCTTGGTATCCAGGCATACGATAGAATGATGTTTAATACGGATGGTTCATCATCAAGTTTTTACGAGCAAGGACTTATAGATCATATGATCAGAATTGCTATAGAAAAAGGCATCCCTGAGATTGACGCATATAATATGGGGACGATTAATGTCGCCCGTTATTACAATATTGAACATTTGCACGGTAACATTGCTACTGGCAGAGTCGCAAGCATAAACTTTTTATCAGATAAGTCGAACCCAACACCGGTCTCTGTACTGGCTAAAGGCAAGTGGGTTAAACGTGATGGGAAACCGGTAGATGAATTCCCATCTATTCAATGGAAGGATCACGGTTTAAAACCAATGGAGCTTGACTGGGAGCTTACATCTGATGATATGCAGTTTTCCATGCCATTTGGAATCCAGATGATGAATGCTGTTATTACTAAGCCATACTCCATTTCAATAGATGTATCATCAGATGAACTCTCAAAGAATCATGATGAATGTTTCTTTATGCTGATCGACAGAAATGGGAAGTGGAGAATTAATACATTATTAAAAGGATTCGCTACAGATTTGGGTGGATTGGCAAGTTCCTTTTCCAATACAGGAGATATCATACTCATTGGTAAAAGTAAAAATGATATGCTAAATGCCTTTAATAGAATGCGCGAGCTTGGCGGCGGGATTGTTGTTGCTGAAGAAGGGCAGGTCGTATGTGAAGTTTCATTGAATGTAGGTGGAATCATGACAGACCTGCCGGTTGAAGATTTAATAAAAGTGGAAAAACAGCTGTTTAAGGTGCTCAGAGAAAGAGGTTATGGATTTATAGACCCTGTATACAGCCTGCTGTTCTTTTCATCAACACATTTACCGTATATTCGGATTACCCAGCAGGGGATGTATGATGTAATGAATAAAATGATACTCTTTCCGTCAATAATGCGTTAAAATAGTAAAGAGAGAGAAGCAACAAGAGGTATGCAGCCAGAGAGAGTAAATAGGGGTGCATAGAATGATTAGAAAATGGGCCACGGCGGCAGCTGCCTTAGTATTGCTGCTTTCAGGCTGCAGTCAAGCAAAGCATGCGAAAGAGCCGATAAAGAAACCGCAAGAAAAGGCTCCGGTTGTAAAAACAGCGGATAAGGATGACCAGTATCCTTATCACTTTCCGCTTACAGGTATGGGTACTGAAACAAAACCAGAGGATAGAGCAGTTGCAGTAATGATTAATAATCACCCAAAAGCAAGGCCGCAATCGGGTCTGAATAAGGCAGATATTGTGTACGAATTACTTGCAGAGGGTGATATAACCAGGTTCCTTGCAGTGTTTCAAAGTGAAAAGCCAGAAAAGGTTGGGCCTGTCCGAAGTGCGAGAAGTTATTTTGTCAAATTAGCTAAGGGTTTCAACAGTCTTTATATTGCACACGGATATAGTCCGGAAGCAAAAGAAATGCTGGAATCAGGCTATGTTGATAATCTAAATGGCATGGTTTATGATGGAACTTTATTTAAAAGGGCGAGTTTCAGAAAAGCGCCTCATAACTCATATATTACCTATGAGAATATTTTAAAGGGCGCAGCAATGAAAAAATACAAGATGGACACTCCACCTGCAGCATTCACTTATATGAGTAAAAAAGAAAGCGCTAAGATTACCGGTAAAGATGCTTCTTCAGTAAAAGTATCCTATTTTTCAAACACCCAGTTTGATTCAAAGTATGTTTACGATTCTGCGTCAGGTAAGTATAAGCGTTTTTCAGATGGTGAACAAACAGTTGATCTCGAGTCCAAAGAACCTGTATTGCTCAATAATATTCTTATACTTGAAATGGTCCACAAAGTAGTGGATAGTGCCGGACATCGTGATATCGATCTTCAGTCCGGAGGGAATGGCTATTTATTACAAAAAGGAAAAGTAAACGAGATTGAATGGAAGAACGTTGAAGGAAGAATTGTTCCTTTTCTCAATGGAAACCAGGCTCCTCTTGTCCAGGGGAAAACCTGGGTAAATATTGTTCCTGCTGAGCCCGGTCTATCAAAAAGTGTAACATTTAACGCAGATTAGATATTAAAGGAGAACGAGTATGCAAATAGATAAACTCAGGGGTAAAGAGCTAGATCAGCTTTTTAAAGCAGTTCTGTCCTTAAACGACTTGGAAGAATGCTATCGATTTTTCGATGATTTGTGTACAGTGAATGAAATTCAATCACTGGCTCAGCGTCTTGAAGTTGCAAGAATGCTGAATGAAGGGAAGACCTACCATAAGATTGAAACTGAAACGGGAGCTAGTACTGCTACCATTTCCCGTGTAAAACGTTGTTTGAACTATGGAAACGATGCATATGAAATGGCCCTAGACCGAATTAAAGAACTCGATCAGGCGCCAGTTGAAGAAAAGTAATTAGGAAAGCCGAAGATACGAATCTTCGGCTTTTTTATTTTTTCTGTTATGGTAAACGGTGAGTATTTCTGAAATAAGGCAGAAGTTTTACGAAAATAGAGTGAAGTTTTCGGGAAAAGAGTAGAAGTTCATCCCCAAAGGGTTGAACCGTAATCTCAAAAAGAAAGATTATGCCCCTTGTCACCAGAACCTTTTTAAACGAGGTAATCTATTCTCTGGTTATCATTTCTAGTCCCCCATTTTCTTTTTGAATCGTTCTCCTAGTGCTATAATGGTGTAATGGAATAATGAATGGGAGGATTTTGGGATGTATGATTTTCGCGAGTGGAAGCATGTGTTTAAACTCGACCCCAATAAAGAGATAGCTGAAGAAGATTTAGAGAAAATTTGTGAGTCGGGAACGGATGCAGTAATGGTCGGAGGAACAGATGGCGTAACGCTTGAAAATGTTCTTGATTTAATGGCCAGAATACGCCGTTACACAGTACCATGTGTTCTGGAAGTATCCAGTGCGGAAACTGTCACCCCAGGGTTTGATCTTTATTTTATTCCAACTGTTTTGAACAGCAGAGATCCCCGTTGGATAACCGGCCTTCATGCAGAAGCGGTCAGGGAGTTTGGGGAAATCATGGATTGGGATGAGATTGTAATGGAGGGCTACTGTATCCTTAATGAAGAATGCAAGGTATCAGTGGTGACTTCTGCCCAAACCTCACTCTCTAAAGAAGACGTCAAAGCTTATGCAATGATGGCAGAAAAAATGTTTCATCTCCCGATTTTTTACATGGAGTACAGCGGTACTTATGGTGATATAAGTCTGGTTGAAGATGTGAAAAAGGTCTTGCAAAAAACCGTTCTTTTTTACGGAGGCGGGATTAAAACAGCTGGACAAGCAGCAGAAATGGCTTCTCATGCAGACGTTATAGTGGTAGGAAACGCTATATATGAGAACTTGGAAGAAGCTTTAAAAACAGTAAAAGCGATACGTTGATGTAGTTGAAAAAACTCTGTAGTCCAGCCTTGCAGGATAGAGGAGCTACAGAGAAAATAAAAGTAAGAACAAATGTTTGTATGGTGGTGAGAGGATGCAATTTTTAACAGACAAGCTTTTAAACGGCTTGAACCCAGAACAGCAAAAGGCAGTTAAGGCAACGGATGGACCTCTTTTAATTATGGCGGGGGCTGGATCTGGAAAAACACGTGTATTAACACATCGAATCGGTTATTTAATGGTAGAAAAGAGTGTAAATCCCTATAACATTCTTGCAATTACGTTTACAAATAAGGCTGCCCGTGAAATGAGGGACAGGATTTCAAAGATGATGGGCGGGGCGGCAGATGAAATCTGGATATCTACCTTCCACTCTATGTGTGTAAGGATTTTACGCAGGGATATCGATCGCCTTGGCTTTAATCGGAATTTTACCATCCTGGACACAACGGACCAGCAATCCGTGATTAAAGGAATTTTAAAGGAAAAAAATCTTGATCCGAAAAAATTTGATCCGCGTGCCATCCTTGGTTCAATTAGTTCCGCGAAAAATGAGCTTATTGATCCAGAGGAATATGCAAAATCAGCTGGTGATTATTTTTCAAACACTGTAAGTGAGATTTACACAGAATATCAGCGCAGGCTCCGCAAAAACCAGGCGCTTGATTTTGATGATTTAATCATGGCAACAATCCAGCTGTTTACCCGTGTTCCTGAAGTTCTTGAATACTATCAGAGAAAATTCCAGTACATCCATGTAGATGAATATCAGGATACAAACAGAGCACAGTACATGCTCGTTAAGCTTTTGGCTTCCCGTTTTAAAAATCTTTGCGTAGTTGGTGACTCTGACCAGTCCATTTACCGCTGGCGCGGTGCGGATATCGCGAATATCCTATCCTTTGAAAAAGACTATCCAAATGCGAATGTTATTTTACTCGAACAAAACTATCGTTCCACACAAACGATTCTTAACGCCGCTAACGGTGTTATTTCAAAAAACATGAACCGTAAGGCAAAGAATCTTTGGACGGAAAACCCCTCGGGTAATAAGATTATTTATTATCGTGCTGACAGCGAGCAGGGAGAGGCCCAGTTTGTTGCCGGAAAAATAAAAGAGATGCAGCAAAACGGAAAAAGATTATCCGATATTGCAATTCTTTATAGAACGAATGCACAGTCCCGTGTAATGGAGGAAGTACTCCTTAAGTCCAACATCGACTACTCAATTGTCGGCGGAACCAAGTTCTATGACAGAAAAGAAATTAAGGACATGCTTGCTTATTTGCGTCTTATTTCCAATCCCGACGACGATATTAGCTTGCAGCGTGTTATTAATGTGCCAAAGAGGGGGATTGGTTCTACCTCTGTTGATAAAATTGGTGACTTTGCAGGCATGCATGACTTGTCTTTATTTGATGCGCTTGAATCTGTTGAATTGGTTGGAATCAGCCCGAAAACAACAAAAGCAGCTGCTGAGTTCCGGGATTTGATTAAAAATTATTCCAGAATGCAAGAGTTCTTATCTGTAACCGAATTGGTGGAGGAAATTCTTGAGAAATCCGGCTACACTGAAATGCTCAAGGCGGAAAAATCACTTGAAGCCCAGAGCCGGCTTGAGAACCTTGAAGAATTACTATCAGTAACCAAAAACTTTGAAGAAACAAACGAAGATAAAAGCCTGGTTGCCTTTTTGACTGACCTTGCTCTGGTAGCCGATATCGATTCAATGGATGATGATGGCGAAAAAGCAGACGGAGTAGTCCTCATGACACTACACTCAGCAAAAGGACTTGAATTCCCTGTTGTCTTCCTGATTGGTATGGAGGAAGGAGTCTTTCCGCACAGCCGTTCTCTCATGGAAGAGGTAGAGATGGAAGAAGAGCGCCGTCTGGCGTATGTAGGTATCACAAGGGCCGAGCAGCATCTGTTCCTGACTAATGCACAAATGAGAACATTGTTTGGACGTACCAACATGAATCCAGCTTCCCGTTTTATAAAGGAAATACCGGAAGAGCTGCTTGTTGGTGCAGAACCTGAGCAAAGTGATTCGCCATTTGGGAACCGCGGATCTTCTTTTGGATTCGGCGGCGGATTCAGCAAAGCCGGAGCATCTTCAGGAAACGGTACCGGAACCCTTTCTAGACCTGCAGTCAGAAAGCCGGTCAGCCGCCCGGTGGTCTCATCCACTGGAGGAGATGAAATTGGCTGGAAGGTTGGCGATAAAGCTGCGCATGGCAAATGGGGTACAGGAACGGTTGTAAGTGTGAAAGGTGAGGGAGAAGGCACTGAATTGGATATAGCGTTCCCAAGCCCTGTAGGTGTAAAACGCCTTTTAGCAAAATTTGCTCCTATTAAAAAAGCTTAACGATGTCGATTTTTCTTTTGAGAAAGGGCTGGATATATGGACTTTAAAACAGCTGAAGCTAAAATCAATGATTTGAGAAATCTTTTAAATCAATACGGATATGAATATTATGTTCTAGACCAACCTTCTGTTCCTGATGCTGAATATGACCGCCTGATTCGGGAGCTGATTGAACTGGAGGAGCAGTTCCCTGAACTGCAATCTTCGGACTCCCCAACACAGCGCGTAGGTTCAGCTGTTCTTGAAATGTTTGAAAAAGTAGAGCACAGGACACCGATGCTTAGCTTGGGGAATGCCTTTAATGATCAGGATTTGCGGGACTTTGACCGTCGCATCCGCCAGGTTGTCGGAGATGATTTTTCATATGTCGCTGAACTGAAAATTGACGGGCTGGCAGTCAGCTTGAAATATGAAGAGGGAGCTTTCATTCAGGGGGCTACCCGCGGTGACGGCAATATCGGGGAAGATATTACTTCAAATCTGAGGACCATTAATTCCATCCCGCTTCGCTTAAAAGAAAATGTCACACTCGAAGTCCGCGGTGAAGCATACATGCCAAAGCGTTCCTTTGAAGCTTTAAATAAAGCAAGAGAAGAAAGAGGTGAGGAGCTTTTTGCCAATCCTCGGAATGCGGCGGCAGGTTCACTCCGGCAGCTCGATCCGAAAATTGCTGCATCAAGAAAGCTCGATGTTTTTCTCTATGGAATTGGTGATTTAGGGACAACTGGCATCCGTTCTCACAGTGAAGGTCTGGATTATCTTGATAAATTAGGCCTTAAAACAAATAAGGAACGAAAAAAATGCGCCAATATAGATGAAGTGATTGAATATATCAACGGCTGGGTCGAAGGACGCCCTAATCTAGCTTATGACATTGATGGTATTGTGGTTAAGGTTGATTCGTATGAACAGCAGGCACAGCTTGGCACAACTGCAAAGAGTCCTCGCTGGGCAATTGCCTTCAAGTTTCCTGCAGAAGAAGTCGTTACAACACTTTTAAATATTGAATTAAGTGTGGGAAGAACTGGGGTTGTTACACCTACTGCGATACTGGAACCTGTAAGAGTTGCAGGTACAACCGTACAAAGAGCTTCGCTTCACAATGAAGATTTGATTCGTGAAAAAGATATCAAAATTGGCGATAAGGTAGTGGTGAAAAAAGCAGGCGATATTATTCCTGAAGTAGTAAATGTTCTTGCTGAACAGCGGACTGGTGACGAAAAGGAATTCCTTATGCCAACCCACTGCCCTGAATGCGGCAGCGAACTCGTTCGCCTTGAAGGTGAAGTAGCACTGCGCTGTATTAATCCAAAGTGTCCGGCTCAAATCAGGGAAGGGCTAATTCATTTCGTTTCAAGAAACGCGATGAATATTGACGGACTAGGCGAGAAAGTTATTAGCCAGCTTTTTGCAGAAAAATTGATTGAGGATGTAGCCGATATTTATAAGCTAACCCGTGAGCAGCTATTGGCACTTGAAAGAATGGGAGAAAAGTCAGTCTCCAATCTTCTTGACGCGATCGAGGCTTCAAAGGGAAACTCGCTGGAGAGGCTGCTTTTTGGACTTGGAATTCGTCTTGTTGGTTCCAAAGCAGCAAAGACCCTTGCCCAGGAATTTAGCAGTATGGACCGTTTGGCTGAAGTTTCAAAGGAAGAACTAACAGCCATTAATGAGATAGGCGATAAGATGGCAGATTCTATTGTTACCTTTTTTGAGCAAGAGGAAGTGAAGGAACTTCTGAACGAGCTGAAAGAAGCAGGCCTTAACATGGAATACCTTGGCGCTAAGCCAGTCAGTCCGGAAGAATCGGATTCCTTCTTTGCAGGAAAAACGATTGTTCTGACTGGAAAGCTGGAAATATTGACAAGAAATGAGGCCAAGGAAAAGATTGAAGCTCTTGGCGGAAATGTATCGGGCAGTGTCAGCAAGAAGACTGATTTACTGATTGCCGGGGAAGATGCTGGTTCGAAGCTTTCAAAAGCCCAGGAGCTTGGAATTGATACCTGGAACGAGGAGAGACTTCTGGAGGAATTAAATAAGTAAGAGGTGGGAACAGAGTGAAAAAGCTTTCAATAATTGCTCTTGCCTTTCTTCTTCTTTTAAGCGGATGTGCACCTAACTTTCAAAAGAAAGATGAAGTTGTCCAAACAAAGGAAAAAGAAAAGGAAAAAGCGATTATTCCAAAATATAAAATTTCTGATAAGTATTACCGGACACTACTGCCATTTAAACCGGGAGAGGCCCGAGGCTTGATCGTAAATAATTTAAACACCAGATACGATATTAATGAATTTGAAATGGGCTTAATGCGAATTGCTCAGCATAGCTTCGATCCTGATAAGTATGTTTTCCGTGAAGGTCAGGAGCTGGACCGCAAAACGGTCAAGCTCTGGCTTAATCGTAAATATACAAAGGATCAGCTGGCTAAAGAGGGATTAAAGGATGCTGAGAATATTGGCCTTAACCCGCTTAACGAAGAGAAAGGTGATTTAAAAACCAGCCTGGCCAATCACCCGATCTATCTGTCACATATCCTTGAGCATGATTATATGATTAAGGGTGACAATGATACCGTTAAACTTGGCGGAGTAACCATCGGTCTTGCTTTAAACTCTATCTACTATTATCAGCCAGTTCCTTTTGGCGATACTTTCGAGAAAAAAATCCCACAGGATGAAATAGTACGCGAAGGGCATAAAATCGCGGAAGAGATGCTCAAGCGCCTTAGAGGAATGAAAGACCTGAGTGATGTTCCGATTACCATTGCGATGTTCGAGCAGCAAAGCCGTTCATCGGTTATCCCGGGAACATTCCTTGAATATACGGATGTCGACAGCGGCAGTTCCAGCATTGACAGCTGGGAGAAGGTAGATGAAAAGTATTATTTATTCCCTTCAAACCAGGCAATGGATGATCACCGTGATGATGCAACAGCTTTTCTTAACTTTAAACAGGATGTAGAAGAGTATTTTCCAAACTTTAATGGGGTAATTGGCAAAGCTTTTTATGAAGGCGATCAGTTACAGGAATTGAATATTACCATTCCCATACAGTTTTATGGCAAGGCAGAATCAATTGGATTTACCCAATATGTAGCGGGCCTTGTTATGGAGCATTTCCCTAAATACATTTCTGTATCTGTAAATGTTACATCTGTTGATGGTCCTGAAGCCCTCATTGACCGAAAAGCAGACCAGAACGAACCATATGTCCATATTTATTAACAGCAGGCCTGGAGATTCTCCAGGCTATTTTTTTATGGGAAAAAAGCACCTAATCAGCAAAATATGGAGGGGATATCAGCTGCAAAATAGTAGTCCCCCAGGATAAAGCCTCAAACCTTAAAAAGTATCTTCGCTAGTGCAAATAACGGTTGGAAAACTAAAAATCGCAGGTAAGGGAAGTAGTAATAGATGACTGAAAAATCAGTCTCTTCGCAATTGTTGGAAGGCTGAAAAGAAACGTGATAAAATGGAGAAGTGAGTGTAAACGTTTTATTACATAGGAGGGGTTAGAATATGGTACAGCCGTACAAGCATGAGCCTTTCACAGATTTTACAAACGAGAAAGAGCGCAATGCCTATCTTGAGGCACTGAAAACAGTGGAAGGATATCTTGGCCAGGATTATGATTTAGTCATTGGCGGAGAGAAAGTTTCTACCGATGATAAAATTATTTCTTACAATCCATCCAATAAAGAAGAAGTAATCGGACGCGTGTCCAAAGCAAACCAGGAGCTTGCTGAAAAAGCAATGCAGTCTGCGGTTGAAGCTTTTAAAACATGGAAAAAGACCAAAGCAGAAGTTCGTTCTGATGTTCTTTTCAAGGCAGCGACTATCCTGCGCCGCCGCAAGCATGAGTTTTCTGCTCTTTTAACAAAAGAAGCAGGAAAGCCATGGAGAGAAGCAGATGCTGATACAGCAGAAGCAATTGATTTCCTTGAATTCTATGGCCGTCAGATGCTGAGATTAAAAGATGGTATCCCAGTTCAAAGCCGTCCAAATGAACATAACCGATATGATTATATTCCACTTGGAGTAGGAATTATCATCTCTCCTTGGAATTTCCCGCTAGCTATCATGGCTGGAACAACTGTTGCGGCAATCGTAACAGGAAATACAGTTCTATTAAAACCAGCTTCTACTACTCCTGTTGTAGCCGCAAAGTTTGTGGAAGTCATGGAAGAAGCAGGCCTTCCTGCAGGCGTATTAAACTTTGTTCCAGGCAGCGGTGCTGAAGTGGGTGACTACCTCGTAGACCACAAGGATACTCGTTTCGTCAGCTTTACTGGTTCTCGAGAAGTAGGACTTCGTATATTCGAACGCTCCTCCAAAGTAGGCGAAGGCCACTTGTGGATGAAGCGCCTGATCGCTGAAATGGGTGGAAAGGACACGATCGTAGTAGACAGCGAAGCGGACCTTGAGCTTGCTGCTCAATCTATTGTAGCTTCTTCTTTCGGATTCTCCGGCCAGAAGTGTTCAGCATGTTCCCGTGCTGTTGTCGTAGAAGATGTTTATGACCAAGTCCTTAACCGTGTTGTTGAATTAACAAAAGATCTAACAGTAGGCAATCCAGAAGAACAGAGCATTTTCACAGGCCCTGTTATTGACGGTAGTGCATTCCGCAAGATCATGGAATATGTTGAAATTGGAAAAGGCGAAGGCAAGCTGATGGCTGGCGGCGAAGGCGATGATTCCAAAGGCTTCTTCATTAAGCCAACTATCTTTGCTGACCTTGATCCTAAATCCCGCATCATGCAGGAAGAAATCTTTGGCCCAGTTGTTGGCTTTTCAAAAGCTAAAGACTTCACCGAAGCAATCGAGATTGCTAACAACACTGAGTACGGTTTGACAGGTGCAGTTATCACTTCAAATCGTGCGCACATGGAGCAGGCACGTGAAGATTACCATGTAGGAAACCTTTACTTTAACCGCGGCTGTACAGGCGCGATTGTTGGCTACCAGCCATTCGGCGGATTCAATATGTCAGGAACTGACTCCAAAGCCGGAGGCCCGGACTATCTGCTTCTGCACATGCAGGCTAAAACAACTTCTGAAATGTACTAAGAATAGTTTGGAGAGGCATCCCGCTTAAGGCGGGTTGCTTCTTTTTTTTTCACAGAAAAGGAAGCTCGGCACCCTGTTTAATATAAAAAAGCAGAAGTTTTATGAGAAGGAGTAGAAGATTTGGAAAAGGAGGGTGAAGTTTAACGAGAAAGAGTAGAAGTTTTACGAGGAGGAGTAGAAGTTTTTCTCAAACGGAAAGAACCAAAGCGAGTGGACCGGCTGGGCCGGTCTTTTAATGTGAGAAAAGTAGAAGTTTTATGAGAAGGAGTAGAAGTTTTACGAGAAGGAGTAGAAGTTTCGAGGAAATGAGTAGAAGTTCTGCGTGAAAAGGTAGAAGTCCGAATTAGAGGGCTAGATAGGGAGGCACATTTAATAGGAAAAGTAGAAGTTTAGGAGAAAGAGGTAGAAGTTTCAAGGAAAGGAGTAGAAGTTTAAGAGAAACAGGTAGAAGTTTCGAGGAAAAGAGTAGAAGTTCTGCGCGAAAAGGGAGAAGTCCAAGTTGGAGGGCTAGATAGGGAGGCCCATTTAACAGGAAAAGTAGAAGTTTAGGAGAAAGAGGTAGAAGTTTCGATGAAAAGAGTAGAAGTTCTGCACGAAAAGGTAGAAGTATCGAGGAAAGGAGTAGAAGTTTTTCTAAAACGGAGAGAACCAAAGCGAGTGGACCGGCTTGAGCCGGTCTTTTAGTGTGAGAAAGAGGTTGAAGTTTTACGAGAAGGAGTAGAAGTTTCGAGGAAAGGAGTAGAAGTCTTCACAAAAAGGGGAGCAGGCTTACTGAAAAGGTTATGGGCTTCCTCTAAAAGAGCATAAAACAGGACCGGCCCCTGCCGGTCCTGTCTTAAAAATTCTTATTGTAAGTTTTGTAGTACGTTTTTTAATGAATTTTCTGCACGTATGTTGTTTATGTTGAATCCCAGGTTAACAGCAGTTTGTGCGACGTCCGGACGGATGCCGAGGAATGTAGTAGTGACGCCGACTAGTTTTAAGGCTTGAACAACCTGGATCAGTTTGTGGGCAACCATCGTGTCGACGGCAGCAACACCAGAAAAGTCAATTATTAATTGAGTTATTTTTAAATTAACACTTTGTTCCAGTGTGGATTCCATTATCCATCTGGCCCTTGCTGTATCAATGTCCCCGATAAGCGGCAGAAGCCCTATGTGATCGGAAATAGGAATGATAGGTGAGCTTAATTCCATGATTAAATTGGATTGGGCTTGCAGTCTGTCTAACAGGATATCCATGAACACACTGGTAAATGTCTCTAGGACGTAATCAAGTGTATAGTTAATTGTTCTTTCCCATTCAAGGAGGTCATCGACAGTTATTTCTAAATCGGTCTCTTTTATAAACTTTCTGATGTTTTTCCAATATGCCTCGCGGAAAATTCCAGAATTCTTGGCAACTTCCGTTAAGGAGGTATTAGATTTTACACGGTCCGCGGCTGTTTGTTTGGTCCATTTTGAAATGCTGTCTTTCATTTCTTCAGTAGTTTGGAGCAAGCATTCTGCAACAACCTTCACATATCCAGTGTTTTGGTCGGTTACTTTATTTGCTACCTCAGGAGGGGCATCAGCAGAGTAATCAGATCCTTCTTTGATCTCTCTATAGCTTGCTCAGTCTTTAGTAACCTCTGATGCATGTTCAATTAAATATGCGTAAAGGGCTTGTGTTTTTGGATTCATAAGTAATCCCCTCATTATTTTATGTCAAAGTTCGTGCTTTCCAATAATAATTTTCTGCAAACTTGCTTGCCATGTCAAATTTTTTATGTGAAAAAATAGTCGATTCCTGTTTTATGACAATCCTGTGAAACCCATCACACATAGTGTTATCGATGTGAACTTCGTCACAATTTTTAGAGGGCCTCCCGTTTACAATGTAAACATGAAGAAATTAAATTTTAAGAAACGACAGGGAGAGACCCGTTATGAATAAGAAAAAGTTAGTCATGATTGGCAACGGCATGGCAGGTGTAAGAACCGTTGAAGAAATCCTAAAACTGGCACCGGATCAATTTGACATTACGATTTTTGGAAAAGAACCACATCCAAATTACAATAGAATAAAATTGTCCACTCTTCTTCAGGGGGACACAAATTTTAATGACATTATTATGAACCCGCTTGATTGGTACGAGAAAAACAATATTAATCTATATACTGGCGAAGCGGTTACTGAAATTAGTACAGAAGACAAAACGGTTTTTACAGATGCAGGACGAAAAGTAGAATTTGATGAGCTTATAATTGCCACTGGCTCAAATTCTATTATATTACCTATTCCAGGTGCGGAGAAAGAAGGAGTAACTGGTTTTCGAGATATAGATGATTGTGAAAAGATGATCAAAGTCTCAGGCAGCTATAAAAAAGCAGCTGTTATCGGCGGAGGACTTTTAGGTCTTGAAGCAGCAAGAGGGCTGTTAAACCTCGGAATGGAAGTTAAAGTAATTCACTTAATGGCCGACCTAATGGAACGGCAGCTAGACCCAACTGCTTCCGGGATGCTGAAAAAGGAATTGGAAGCTCAGGGAATGGAATTTTTAATGGAAAAACAAACGATTGAAATCCTTGGGGATGACCGTGTAACAGGGCTTCGCTTTAAAGATGGATCCGAAATAGATGTCGACCTCGTGGTGATGGCAATTGGAATAAGGGCAAACACTGCAGTAGCCAAGGAAAGTGGCATTTATGGCAATCGCGGTATTGTTGTGAATGACTTCATGGAAACAAATATACCGAACGTATACGCAGTGGGGGAATGTGCCGAACACCGTGAAATTGTTTATGGACTCGTCGCTCCTTTATATGAACAGGGAAAGGTTCTTGCAGCCCGCCTTTGCGGCAAGGAAAGTGCTCCATACCAAGGATCTGTAACAGGAACAGGTTTAAAGGTTTCAGGTGTTGACCTGTATTCTGCTGGTGAAATCCAGGATGATGAAACGACAAAAGCAATCAAGGTCCACAATGAATTCGATGGTGTATATAAGAAAATTTTAATTAGGGACAACAAGATTGTCGGCATTGTGCTATACGGCGATACAAACGACAGCAATAAGCTGTTCAGAATTCTTTCCAAAAAAGAAGATATCAGCGGCATGACAAGCGTTTCTCTTCTTCAGTCGGAAAATAGCGGTGAAGAGGGAGAAAATATAGCAGCGATGCCAGAGGATGAGTTGGTTTGCGGCTGTAACGGCGTAACAAAAGGTACAATTGTAGAAGCCATACACACTCAAGGCTTGACCTCGGTCGATCAGGTAAGCAGCTGTACAAATGCCGGACGCTCTTGTGGAAGATGCAAAGGGATGGTTGGAAAGATTCTTTCTCATACCTTAGGAGATTCCTTTAAAGCAGATCTTCAAAAAATCAGCCTTTGCGGTTGTACCACGTTAACTCGCGACGAAGTAGTAGCGGAGATGAAGGAAAAAGGCTTAACAAGTATTAAAGAAGTCATGAATGTCCTGGGTTGGAAAAATGAAGAGGGCTGTACAAAATGCCGTCCTGCCCTTAACTATTACCTGGGCATGATTTATATGGATGAGTACAAGGATGACCGTGATTCCCGCCTTGTTAATGAAAAAATGCACGCTAATATTCAAAAGGATGGAACATATTCTGTTGTTCCAAGAATGTATGGCGGTGTGACAACTGCCGAAGATTTGAAAAAGATTGGCGAGGTTGCGGAGAAATATAATGTTCCGCTTGTAAAATTAACTGGCGGACAGAGAATTGGGCTTTTTGGAGTAAAAAAAGAAGACCTGCCAGCCATTTGGGAAGAGTTAGGAATGCCTTCTGGCTACGCTTACGGCAAAACACTGCGTACCGTTAAAACTTGCGTGGGTGCTCAATTCTGCCGATACGGCACACAGGATTCCATGTCAATTGGAATCAGGCTGGAGAAAAAATTTGAACGCCTTGATACTCCACACAAAGTAAAAATGGGTGTATCTGCTTGCCCAAGGAACTGTGCAGAGGCTGGTATTAAAGATATCGGTGTTATCGGTATTGATGGCGGCTGGGAAATGTATGTTGCGGGAAATGGCGGTGTCGACCTGAGAGCAGGTGATCTATTGTGTACCGTGAAAAATGAAGATGAAGTGATGGAAATGGCCGGTGCCTATCTCCAATACTATCGTGAAACCGCAAGCTACATGGAAAGAACTTCTAAATGGCTGGACCGGGTGGGACTCAAGCATGTGCAAGAGGTGCTTGCAGACGAAAAAACACGTAACGCCCTGAATGAACGAATGGATAAAACACTTCAAAAATACATCGAGCCATGGAATGATGCCATCGAGCATGAACAAATACTTGAAAAGTATTATAAAGTTACTGAGAAAAATTAATAGACGGGAGTGGCTAGTATGATAGAAACAATGACAAGAGTAGCAGCTGCAAGGTATTCTGAACTTGCAGCCCGCTCCGGAAAAGAAGTTAGGATCGGTAACAAAAGAATTGCTCTTTTTAAACTGACAAACGGCGATGTTAGAGCGATTGAAAACCAAAGCCCGCATCCAAAGGGCGGGGTTCTTTCAGAAGGTCTTGTCAGCGGTGAATTTGTCTTTTGCCCGGTTTATGACTGGAAAATCTCTTTAATTGATGGTAAAGTTCAGGCACCGGATACTGGACAGGTTAAAACATATGAGGTATTGATAGAAGATAATCAAGTTTATATATTGCTATAAAATAAACACCAGGCAGGAGTGCTATCAGGATGAAAACAGGAAAAGTATTTTTAGTGGGAGCAGGACCGGGGGACGTATCACTAATTACCGTTAAAGGAATGGAGTCAATCAAGCAGGCAGAAGTCATTTTATATGACAGGCTGGCAAATCCAAAGCTTTTGGACTTTGCGCCCGCAGACTGCGAACTCATTTATTGCGGTAAATTGCCGGACCGCCATATTTTACGCCAGGAGGGAATTAACAGCCTTCTGGTGGAAAAAGCGCTCGAAGGCAAAATAGTAGTCCGCCTAAAAGGCGGAGACCCAGGTGTCTTTGGCCGGGTTGGCGAAGAAGCACAATCCCTTGTTGAATTTAATATCCCATTTGAAATCGTTCCTGGTATTTCATCCGGCATTGCCGCTCCCCTTTATGCCGGCATACCTGTTACACACAGAGAATTTGCTGAATCCTTTGCCGTTGTTACTGCACACGATAAATCGAAGGAAGGAAAGCCGCTTTTGGATTGGGAAGGACTTGCTCGCGGAGTAGATACAATCGCTTTTTACATGGGTGTTGGTAATCTTCCTTTTATCTGCGAGAACCTGATTCAGCACGGAAAAGCAGCTGAGACACCTGTTATTTTAATTCAGTGGGGAACCTTCGGACGACAAAAAACACTCCAGGGAACACTAGTTGACATTGCTGAAAAAGCTGTTAAAGAACAGTTCAGAAATCCTTCGATCATCCTGGTTGGTGAGGTAATTTCCCTTCGCAAAAAATTAAAATGGTTTGAGAATAAGCCTCTTTATGGCCGGCAGATCCTTTTTGCCAGAACTAGTACAGGTCAAAGCAGCCTGGCGAAAGAGCTGATGGAACAGGGAGCCGATGTTATCGAATTTCCTAAATGGAAAAGAGAATCGGTTGCTGCTGATTTAGGTAAAGCAATTGCAGCGGACAAAATATTATTTACTTCCACTGAAAGTGCTGAAGAGTTTTTTAAACAGCTTATAGAAAAAGATATGGATGTACGCAGGATTACTGCTGAATTCTATGTACTTTCAGGAAAAACGAAAAGATTTTTAAATAGTCGAGGATTTGTGGCAAAGGTTGTGGAAGAAGTCCCTGGATCAGGAAATCTCCTTGTTGTTGGTGATGCTTCCATTTTGAATACAACCCAGTATGGAAGCTTTGGGCCTCTTATTACTGTAAAAAAAGAAATTGACCAAAGCTACAATTTTCTTTTTAAAAGAATGCTTGAAGAAGCTGAGGTAAACACAGTATTGTTTCCTAGCGCTGCATCCGTCAAGCCTTTCCTTAAGGAGATTGAATCTGCAGGCCTCAATGTAGACGAATTGCTTGCAGGAGCGGAAGTTGCTTGCCTTGGGAATGAAACTAGGAAAGAACTTGGAGCGGCTGGATTGAAGGTGGGCATTATACCTGCGGAGCCGACAAAGGATAGCCTGATTAAAAGCCTTCAATATTAGTAGTTATGATGTGTGAGATTTAATGATAGACTTATTTCTTTTAGAAAAGCTAGGTGGCAAAATGAATTCACAGTATCCTATTATGCTCCATTTAAAAGAAAGGAAGGCAGTTGTGATTGGGGGCGGTAATGTCGCCGAGAACAAAGTAAGAGGGCTTCTGGATAGTGGCGCACATGTAAAAGTCGTGAGCCCTGAGATAACGGTGGGGCTTGATGAACTTCACAAGTCTGCTGAAATTATTTGGTTTCCTAAAAAATTTTCCCCTGAAGACCTTGAGGGTGCCTTCCTTGTTTTTGCTGCGACCAATAATAAGGAGGTTAATCAATTAGTCGGCCATTATGCGAGCAGTAAACAGCTTGTGTTGATTGCGGATGACCCCGCAAAATCCGATTTTCAGCTCCCGGCAACAGTAAGGCGCGGACATTTATGCCTGGCTGTTTCAACGGGTGGGGCGAGTCCTGTTCTGGCAAAAAAGATTCGCGATCATTTGGCGGAGGAATACGATGAACGGTACGAGGCCTACCTTGACTTTCTTTTTCATGCCAGACAGCAGATTATAAAGGAGATCAAGGATTCTGGGGTTAAGAGAAAACTACTGGCGGCGTTGGCCGAAGGACATTTCCTAAATAGTAACAGCAGGGAAGAAGACTTTTTAAAACTGTATCAGCAATTCCGCTAAGCACTCACCTTCATTGGAGAGTGTTTTTTAGTCCCAAGGAGTCATTTGTCCTAAGCACATTTTTATCATTCCTTCTGATATAAGCAATGATATTAACTGTAACTCATACGATAAAGAAATACCCTTTGAAAGAGGTGAACAAAAATGACTTATACGATTGTAACAGGCCCGCATCATGGACAATCAGGAGCTTGTAAAGCCAAGTATTATCAAAACTCTACTCCTTATAATCTGACCTCTAAGATACCCTCCCAATACCAATCTTCCTTCCACAACCCAATTATCCCATCTATACAGCAGGCTTATGGAGGTCCTTACGGAAGGCCGCCAGGAACTTACTATCCTACTTATTATTAAAAACAGATTGTGTTACCCCGTGGCGTGTGTCAATTCACACGTCATTTCTTTTGATATTTGTTCCAACTTTTTATTTAAATTTAACCAAAAACTGCTGTTAAGAAGACTTTTAACCCCATATTTACTTCCTGTGATTCCCCTCAAAGCCCGCTCCGTCGCCAGATTGGACTCCTGTCGAAAAACTAAAATAAAAAATTCTAAAAATTTTATTCAAATTAGTTTCCTTTTTGAAAACTCTGTTATATAATACAAACATATAAAACATACTGTATTATAACAGGGGGTGAGGAAAAGAAACGAGTTATATAAATAGGGCAATGCACAATCATTGAGCGCTGTTACAAAACAGAAAGCAAGGCTGAAAATTTTTATAAAAGGAACAGACTTTATACCACTACATCTTCAGAGAGACATCTCCTTTAAATCATCACCGAATTCGAGCAGTTTTTTAGATTTTGGAATGTAATTTTTCCATAATGCAAAAAAACTGATTGAAAATGGCACATGCCTATACTTCTGCTTACCTACACCTTGAAAACCACCTTTAGATCAGACTGTGGAAGAGGGATAACATTTTCAACTTCAGCAGGGCAATTAAAAATTGTTAAATTAATATATTAGGAGGAAAATCAAATGACAAATTCAAGAGCTCAACAATTACAGGAAAATTGGGAAATGGATGCGCGCTGGATGGGAGTAACCCGTCCTTATACTGCCGAGGATGTTATCAAACTCCGTGGCTCTATTGATATCGAACATACATTGGCTCGCAAGGGATCCGAAAAGCTTTGGAAGCTTCTTAAAGAGGAAGATTACATCAATGCTCTTGGAGCTTTGACTGGCAACCAGGCTGTTCAGCAGGTAAAGGCTGGCCTAAAGGCTATATACTTAAGTGGGTGGCAGGTTGCTGCGGATGCCAACCTATCAGGCCATATGTACCCTGATCAAAGCTTATATCCAGCAAACAGTGTTCCAAATGTCGTTAAAAAAATTAATCAGGCACTTCAGCGTGCTGACCAAATTCACCATTCTGAGGGTGACAACTCTGTTGATTGGTTTGCACCAATTGTTGCTGATGCTGAAGCAGGTTTTGGCGGCCAATTAAACTGTTTTGAGCTAATGAAGGGCATGATTGAAGCTGGGGCATCTGGTGTTCACTTTGAAGATCAGCTTTCTTCCGAGAAAAAGTGCGGACATCTTGGAGGAAAAGTACTGCTTCCTACACAAACTGCCGTACGCAACCTGATTGCAGCCCGCCTGGCTGCTGACGTAATGGGCGTACCAACTGTTCTTGTTGCCCGTACAGATGCAAATGCTGCTGATTTGATTACCAGTGATATAGATCCTGTAGATGCTCCATTCATTACAGGAGAACGTACAGCGGAAGGATTTTTCCGTGCAAAAGCAGGATTGGATCAGGCAATTGCAAGAGGCTTGGCCTACGCTCCATATGCAGATTTAATCTGGTGTGAAACTTCCGAGCCAAACATTGAGGAAGCCCGTCGTTTTGCAGAAGCAATCCATGAACAGTTCCCTGGCAAAATGCTTGCTTACAACTGCTCTCCATCATTTAACTGGCAAAAGAAACTGGATGCAGAAACCATCGCTCAATTCCAGCAGGAGCTTGGACAAATGGGCTACAAGTTCCAATTCGTTACACTTGCAGGCTTCCATGCTCTAAACCACAGCATGTTTGAACTTGCACGCGGCTATAAAGAGCGCGGTATGGCAGCTTACTCTGAGCTTCAGCAGGCTGAGTTTGCCAGTGAGCAGCACGGATACACAGCAACCAGGCACCAGCGTGAAGTGGGAACAGGCTATTTTGACCAGGTTTCCATGGTTATCTCTGGCGGAACATCTTCAACAACTGCACTGAAGGGATCAACCGAAGAAGCCCAATTCACTGCGTAATATAAACCAAATAGGCCTTCTCCTTAGGGAGAGGGCTTTTTTAATGGAAACAATGATTGAAGTTCAAAACTTAGTGAATAGGCCGCTAAAACTTATCGATAAAGGCCAAAAACCACAAAAATTTATCGATAGAATTGATCGCGCCTAACAAACAGGTTAGTACTTTTGTAGGTAAACAGCAAAGTAAGGTATTATAATCAAGCTAGTGTAAAAATGTCTCAAACGGGTTGCCCAATTCATTAATCAAGTTGAGAAAGCCTCACTTTTCCACTGCATGTAACGATACTTTTTGCGCACGCTTAATAAAGAAGATTCATACATAGTATTAGTTCCGTTAAGGAGTTGAAGAGATGGGGAAACAGACAGTTGATGAGATTTTGCAGCAGGGGATCCATGGGCAAAAGGAAATTAAGCCCGAGGAAAGGCGCAAATTTTTAGGCACACTGAGGGAAAGAATTATTTTGGTGCTTACCCAAAGCCAGGTAAGAGAACCAGGTGTGTATGGGGAAGTTGAGCAGCAGATGAAAACCAATCCGAATGCCCTTCTTTTTCTAAATGGAAACATGGACTACCATGAATTTTCAAAGTATAGAAAGATGGCAGATAAGAATAAAATCAAATACAAAATCGTAGCGAACAAAGAACACGAAACCGATATTGGGCTTGTTCTGGCGATGGAACATGCTATTGATAAGGAAGAAATCTATGTAAAAAAAGTCGAGACTCCAACGCAAAAACCTGTTAAAAAGAAAAACGTTTTTTCACTTTTTAGGAAAATGTTCAAAAATAACTCTTAGTTTTTATTTTTCTCCTTATTTTAGCTGGCTGCGGATTAGAAAACCAAGGGCTTCAACACTATTATCAAAAAGACATTGAGAGGGTTACAAAGGATGTTATTGTGGATGGAAACTCAGGGATACAAAAGTCTTTTCTCGGAAAAATATTAAATTCAATCCACACAAAAATTTTAAAAAAGGAAGGCCTTTTGCTAGTTTATTACGCTTTTTCAAAGAGAAAAATAGATCTTCCAATTAGGAAGGCCTTTAGTATGATACTAAACCTGAAATTAAGTCTTTTGTAGAAGATTATTTACAATAAGTTGTAAAAGCTTGAGGAACAAATCCCCAAGCTTTTACTTTTTCAAATATTGTTCTGGGTTTAAGTCCGGGCCTTCAATTATAATAGCTGCCATTCCTGTTTCTGAACCGGATTCATGGTTTTCACCAGCTGTCCAGAACACGGCAGTTCCTTTTGAAACTGGAACTTTATCTTCCCCTTCAACCCTGACCCAGCCTTCTCCGTCCACTACTAAAAAAAGCTGCGGACCAACTGCTTCATGCATCCCAAGTACACTCACTGCATCAAAATGCATGCAGCCTGCAGAGGTAAAACCTTCTTTACGAATAATTGGTGTAATCCCCACATTTTTGCTATCGAATGCCTGTATGTCTCTGCGCATTTCACGATCAAACCGATAAAATTCCATTTTCTCAACTCCTATATTCCACATTATTCCTTTTTTTTTACGGCCTTTGGCCACCTTGAATCCCAATTGCGTTGCAGTAGCGAGGAAAACTCTGTTATTATCATTAATAATAATGACAGAACAGGAGGGAGAAAAATGTCCCGAATTACGATTGAAGAAGTAAAGCATGTGGCTAACCTGGCGCGGCTGGCAATAACGGAGGAAGAAGCAGAAATGTACAGGAAACAGCTGGATGAAATTATTCATTTTGCGGAACTGATAAACGAGCTGGATACAGAGAATGTTGAGCCTACCTCTCATGTGCTAGATATGAAAAATGTCCTTCGTGAAGATGTTCCGGTGAAAGGCCTTCCGAGGGAAGAGGTACTTAAGAATGTTCCAGAGCATCAGGACGGCTATATAAAGGTCCCATCCATTATGGGAGAATAGGGAGGGAAAGCAGTGGGTTTATTTGAACAAAGTGCAGCTGATCTGCATGAACTATTACATAAAAAAGAAATCCGAGTTTCAGACCTAGTGGATGAATCCTATAAACGGATCAGCGCGGTCGACTCAAAGGTACAGGCCTTTTTAACACTTGATGAAGAACGTGCAAGAGTATCTGCCAAAGAGTTAGATGGGAAATCACCTCAAGGTTTGCTGGCTGGGTTGCCAATCGGCATTAAGGATAATATTGTTACGAAGAATCTTCGGACAACCTGTGCAAGTAAAATCCTTGGCAGCTTTGATCCAATATATAATGCAACAGTTGTTGAAAAGCTCGAAAAGGCAGGAACCATTACGATCGGAAAATTGAACATGGATGAGTTTGCGATGGGATCTTCCAATGAAAACTCAGCCTTTCAAAAAACACGCAACCCATGGAACCTGGAAACCGTTCCTGGAGGTTCCTCTGGTGGATCGGCGGCAGCTGTGGCTGCTGGAGAAGTACTTTTTTCGCTTGGATCGGATACAGGCGGATCCATCCGCCAGCCAGCCGCCTTTTGTGGAGTGGTTGGGTTGAAGCCTACTTATGGAAGGGTATCCCGTTTTGGGCTTGTAGCATTTGCTTCATCTCTTGACCAAATTGGACCAATTACGCGTACAGTTGAAGATAATGCCTACCTGTTAAAGGCAATTTCCGGATTGGATCCCATGGATTCTACCTCTGCGCCAGTGAATGTTCCTGATTTTTCTGCAGCTTTGACGGGGGATATTAAAGGATTAAAAATTGCTGTTCCTAGGGAATATCTTGGTGAAGGTGTAAGGGAAGCTTCAAGACAGTCCGTTCTGGATGCCTTAAAAGTGCTTGAAGGAATGGGCGCTGTATGGGAGGAAGTCTCTCTCCCTCACTCGAAGTATGCCCTGGCCACTTATTATCTGCTGTCATCGTCCGAAGCGTCCGCCAACCTGGCGAGGTTTGACGGGGTACGTTACGGTTATCGTTCTAGTAATGCAGATAATCTCCTGGATTTATATAAAAACACAAGGGCAGAAGGCTTCGGTGACGAAGTAAAACGGCGGATTATGCTAGGCACCTTTGCTCTGAGTTCTGGTTATTATGACGCCTACTATAAAAAAGCTCAAAAGGTAAGAACATTAATTAAAAAAGACTTTGATGATGTGTTAAGCAAGTATGATGTCATTATTGGGCCAACAACTCCAACTCCTGCTTTTAAAGTTGGAGAAAATACGGAAGACCCTCTGACCATGTATGCGAATGATATTCTGACAATACCAGTTAACCTGGCAGGGGTTCCTGCTATATCCGTTCCATGCGGATTTTCGGAAGGATTGCCTCTTGGATTGCAAATCATAGGAAAACATTTCGATGAAGCTACAGTTTACAGAACTGCTCATGCTTTTGAACAGTCAACAGACTTTTATAAACAAAGACCGGTGTTATAGGGGGTGAAGGAAATGGAATTTGAAACAGTAATTGGTCTCGAGGTTCACGTTGAATTAAAAACAGATTCAAAGATTTTTTCTGCCAGCCCTAACCACTTTGGGGCGGAGCCAAATACAAATGTTACGGTAATTGATCTTGGTTATCCAGGTGTTCTGCCAGTTTTGAATAAAAAGGTAGTTGAATTTGGAATGAAGGCATCAATGGCACTGAATTGTGAGGTTGCCAGCCACACTAAATTTGACCGTAAAAACTATTTTTATCCTGATAATCCTAAAGCCTATCAGATTTCTCAATTTGATAAGCCGATTGGCGAACACGGCTGGATCGAGATTGAAACAGAAAACGGCGGGAAAAAGAGAATCGGCATCACTAGAATCCATTTGGAAGAGGATGCAGGAAAGCTCTCACACGGCAAGGGGTATTCGCTCGTTGATTACAACAGACAAGGAACCCCTCTTATTGAGATAGTTTCTGAGCCGGATATCCGCACCCCGGAGGAAGCGTATGCTTATCTTGAAAAGTTAAAGTCTATTATCCAGTACACAGGTGTATCGGATTGTAAAATGGAAGAGGGATCACTTCGCTGTGATGCGAATATTTCCATACGTCCAGTTGGACAGAAAGAATTCGGTACAAAGACCGAGTTGAAAAACCTGAACTCTTTTAACTTTGTAAAGAGAGGTCTTGAATTCGAGGAAAAGAGACAGCGTGAGGTTGTTCTTTCCGGTGGGAATATTGATCAGGAAACCCGCCGATATGATGAAGCAACTAATTCTACGATTCTCATGAGGGTAAAAGAAGGATCCGATGACTATCGTTATTTTCCGGAACCTGATTTACTCGATCTCTTTATTGATGACGAATGGAAAGCAAGAATACAGGCCGAAATCCCTGAGCTTCCGGATCAACGTCAAAAGCGGTATATGGATGAGCTGGGATTGCCAGCCTATGATGCAGGAGTACTCACAGCTACTAAAGAGATGGCGGACTTTTTTGAAGCCACCGTTGATGCCGGTGCTGAGGCAAAGCAGGCCTCAAACTGGATCATGGGTGAATTATCAGCCTATCTAAACGCTGAACAAAAAGAATTGCAGGACATAAGGCTTAAGCCAGAAGGTCTTGCGGAAATGATTAAGCTTATAGAGAACGGCACCATCTCCAGCAAAATCGCTAAGCAGGTCTTCAAAGAACTATTGGAGGAAGGCGGAAGTGCAGAGGAAATCGTTAAATCCAAAGGACTTGTACAGATTTCCGATGAAGGAGCACTTCTTAAAATTATTGGGGAAATTATCGATGCGAACCCGCAATCTGTTGATGATTTTAAAAGCGGTAAGGGAAAAGCAGCAGGCTTTCTGGTTGGTCAAATCATGAAAGCAACAAAAGGGCAGGCAAATCCTCAGCTTGTAAACAAGCTGTTAAATCAGGAACTGGCTAAAAGGTAATTTATAAAAGCTGTCGAAAAAGTGATGAACTTACTTCGACAGTTTTTTTCTATTTCCCGGGAAAAATAGATGATTAAATCAACTTTAAATCAAAAATTAATCAAACGTTTGATTAAATTTGTGTATGAGGATTTAGATTGAAAATTGTCAGCTTTTGCTTTCAAAAGGGTATTAAAAATGGAAACTGGGCAGTGATATAATTAAATAGTAGCGGGATATAGCTCAGCTTGGCAGAGCACTAGCATGGGGTGCTAGGGGTCGCAGGTTCAATTCCTGTTATCCCGATAAATTATCTAAATCCACTCTCCATTTGACTAAATGGGGGGTGGTTTTTTATAAAGGGAGGAGGATGATAATGGAAGTATTCAGACAGAAAGGCACTTTGGTTTCACCAAACTGTCCGGATGAACCGCTTATTCAGACTAGAAATCCCTCTGGTTTCCCTAAACTGTCCGAATGAACCGCTGATACAGACAGGAAGGTGCTTCGATTTCCCTATACTGTCTGAATGAACCGCCGATTCAGACAGAAAGGTAGAAATGCCATTTTATTTGGTTTCTAATGCATTTGGGGAAAAAGGTAAAATTGCACATGATCCCAAATCTGCTAAGCTGAATAGTTAAGTTAATAGTAAATATTTTTCTAGGTATCTATTAAAATTAGAAATGAGGGACGTATCATGGAAAAGTACATTTTATCTTTGGATCAGGGGACTACAAGCTCTCGGGCCATACTTTTTAATCAAAAAGGAGAAATTTTTCACACTGCGCAAAGAGAATTCACACAGTATTTTCCAAAACCGGGTTGGGTTGAGCATGATGCAAGTGAAATTTGGGGTTCTATTCTAGCCGTTATCGCATCCTGCCTTTCCGAAGCAGATGTAAAACCAGAGCAAGTAGCTGGTATAGGAATTACAAACCAGCGTGAAACAACAGTTGTCTGGGATAAGGAAACAGGTAAACCTATTTACAATGCTATCGTGTGGCAATCACGCCAGACAAGCGGGATTTGTGATGAATTAAAGGCTGCCGGCCATAATGATCTCTTCCGTGAAAAAACAGGTCTCCTTATTGATGCCTATTTCTCCGGTACAAAAGTAAAATGGATTCTTGATAATGTGGAGGGAGCACGGGAAAAAGCTGAAGCGGGAAAACTCCTTTTCGGTACGATCGATACATGGCTTATCTGGAAATTATCTGGAGGGAAAGCGCATGTTACCGATTATACCAACGCTTCCCGGACCCTCATGTTTAATATCTATGACCTTAAATGGGATGACGAGCTGCTTTCAATACTGAATGTGCCAAAGCAAATGCTTCCTGAAGTTCGTCAGTCTTCGGAAGTATATGCTAAGACAGCAGACTATCACTTCTTTGGCCAGGAAGTGCCAATTGCCGGAGCAGCTGGTGACCAGCAAGCAGCATTATTCGGCCAGGCATGTTTCGAGTCTGGGATGGCAAAAAACACATATGGCACTGGCTGTTTTATGCTTATGAATACGGGAGAGAAGCCGGTTCCTTCCAAGCATGGTTTGTTGACTACCATTGCGTGGGGATTGAATGGAAAAGTAGAATATGCACTAGAAGGAAGTATATTTGTTGCTGGTTCTGCAATTCAGTGGCTGCGTGATGGACTAAGAATGTTTAGAAATGCCGCTGACAGTGAGGAATACGCAGCAAGAGTAGAATCTACTGACGGCGTCTACGTTGTTCCTGCATTTGTAGGCCTTGGAACTCCCTATTGGGATAGTGATGTCAGGGGAGCAGTATTCGGCCTTACTCGTGGCACATCCAAGGAGCATTTTGTACGTGCAACTCTTGAATCACTCGCATACCAAACAAAGGATGTATTATCCGCAATGGAATCAGATTCTGGAATCGAATTGAAAACACTGCGTGTGGATGGTGGGGCAGTTAAGAATAATTTCCTAATGGAATTCCAAAGCAATATATTAAATGTTCCTGTTCAACGTCCGCAAATTAATGAAACAACTGCACTTGGTGCTGCATATCTTGCTGGTCTTGCGGTTGGTTTCTGGAGTGGTCAGGAGGAAATTGCAAAACAGTGGGCAATTGATAAATCATTTGATCCTAAAATGGAAGAAGCAACAAGAACCGGCCTCTATGATGGTTGGAAAAAAGCCATCAATGCAACAATGGCATTTAAATAAAAGCTGCATTTTAAATGACAGTACAGTATTGTTATGATATACTTAAATTAAGTTAATAACTGGTTGGAGATTTGGAGAGGCCATGGAAACATTTTGAGAAAAATGTATTCTATGGCCTCTTTTTGTTCTTCTTTCGCTTTACTCTCAGGGGGGATTAAACAATGGACTTTACAAATAATAATCGGGAAGAAATAAAGGAAGCAATGGCTCAAATACATCAGGATGTACTCATTATCGGAGGGGGCATTACTGGAGCTGGCATCGCTTTGGATGCTTCTTCTAGGGGAATGAAAACTGCTCTAGTGGAGATGCAGGACTTTGCTGCGGGTACATCTAGCAGATCAACGAAACTCGTGCACGGAGGATTGCGCTATTTAAAACAACTGCAGGTTGGTGTGGTTGCTGAAGTAGGAAAAGAAAGGGCGATTGTTTATGAAAACGGCCCTCATGTAACAACTCCTGAATGGATGTTATTGCCGTTTCACGAAGGAGGGACATTCGGTAAATACAGCACTTCTCTTGGTTTAAAAGTCTATGATTTTCTGGCAGGAGTAAAAAGATCCGAGCGTAGGAAAATGCTATCAAGAAAAGAAACCCTTGAACGTGCTCCACTTGTAAAAAAAGAAGGTCTTATTGGCGGTGGCTACTATGTGGAATATAGAACTGATGATGCACGTTTAACGATAGAAACAATGAAGGAAGCTGTAAAATTCGGCGCTAAGGCGCTTAATTATGCAAAGGCAGAAGAGCTATTATACGATAACGGGAAGATTACCGGGGTATTGGTCCGTGATCTTTTAACAGATGAAACTTTTAAAATTACAGCGAAAAAAATCGTGAATGCAACAGGGCCATGGGTAGATGATATCCGCGCGAAAGATCATTCAAAAAAAGGGAAGTTCCTTCAATTATCCAAGGGGGTGCACCTTGTGATTGACCAGTCTAAATTCCCTTTAAAGCAGGCAGTTTATTTCGATACTCCAGATGGACGGATGGTATTTGCTATTCCCCGTGAAGGAAAAGCATATGTCGGAACGACAGATACTTTCTATAATGAAGAGACTGCACATCCGCGAATGACGATAGCGGACAGAAGCTATATTATTAATGCCATAAATTATTTGTTCCCAACTGTCCACGTAAAAGAAGAAGATATTGAGTCAAGCTGGGTAGGAGTTCGTCCGCTTATTTTTCAAGAAGGTAAGAACGCTTCGGAAATTTCGAGAAAAGATGAAATTTGGGAGTCACCATCTGGATTAATTACCATCGCAGGCGGTAAACTGACGGGGTACCGTAAAATGGCTGAAAACGTTGTAAATTTGATCGCGAAAAAATTTGTTTCCGAAGGAAATATCCGCTTTTCTGAGTCAAAAACAAAACATCTTCCTTTGTCAGGCGGTGATGTCGGAGGATCAAAAGGTTTTAAATCTTTTGTGGAGAATCAAACGAAAAGGGGGATGGAAGCCGGTTTAACAGAAAATGAGTCCGCAAATATTGCCCGTAAATATGGCTCTAATGCAGAGATCTTGTTTGATATTGCTCGCGATAGGAGACAGGAAGCAAAAAACGTTGGCTTGCCTCTCGGCCTTTTTACTATGCTGGTCTATTCAATTGAGCACGAAATGACAGTTACGCCACTCGATTTTTTCCTAAGAAGAACGGGCCTCCTGTTGTTTTCAATAAATACTGTTAAACAAACAAAAGAAAATGTCATAACCTATATGAGTAGTGTGTTTAGATGGTCTGATGAGGAAAAGGACCGTCTTGTAAATGAGCTAGAAACAGAAATAAAATATGCTGTTGTTCCAGTTGATTTACAAAATTAAGTGTTTAGACAATGTTAATAGTTGAATAGAGAGACAATCTGGAAAATCAGGCTGAGGCCGTTCACTCTCTCAATAATCCAACGCTTTATATTAATGCGCTATTCAACAGACTATTAAGCTCAACCCACCTTTCATTAAAGTGTTTTAGCCGGTTTCTCCTATTGAGAAAACCGGCTTTTTAGAAAGATAAGAAATTATATAATTTTTTTCCACCACAGTCCTTGATACTGTGGTATTTTTTTTGTATGGAAAACAATATTTTAAAACGGATTTTCTTTGATGGAAATCAACATTGGGAAAAATTCAAAAATAAATATAAAAGAAAAATCAGGCCTATCGTCACAAAAGAAGTAGAGAAATTTTGCGATTGCGGAAGTCACAAAAAAGGTCTTAAGCTCTTTGTTTGTGAAGGCTGCCATGACGTTCGGAAAGTTCCTTACCGGTGTAAAGGCGTTTTTGTACAACGTGCTCTGTAGGTGAAAGTGAAGAATGGAGCCGATTATAGTTTTCCAAGTGATTTAAATGGTGAGTATGAAAAATCGATAGAAGAATTTAACGGTTTGTCAGATAAATATAATGAGATGTTAAGAGAATATAACCAAAATTAGATTACATATAAGACAGGTATTAAAAATTTTAACCAGAAAACCAGTGAATATAATGCACTGGCTGAAGAGGCTGAAAACGCCTTGATATTCCTCCCTGGCTTTGGTAAAACATTGAGCTGGAAGATGGTTGAAGGGAAAGTGACATACTTTGGAACGATTTACAGAAAGGGCTATAGCAATTATAAAGGAAATCCCGCCGGGAAAAGTGATGACATATGGACAGGTTGCACACTTTGCAGGAAGCCCAAGAGCAGCAAGACAGGTAGTTCGGATTCTCCATTCAATGAGCAAGAAATATCAGCTGCCCTGGCATCGGGTGGTGAACTCAAAAGGGGAAATTGGCTTGAAAGAGGAAGGCCAGTTCATCCAAAAAATGTCCCTGGAAAGCGAGGGAGTAAAGTTTAAAGGAGATTTAATCAACCTTGAGGTTTACCAGCACTGGCCTGAGATAGATTAAGAATAAAAAGGCACGGAACTCCGTGCCTTTTGTTTTATGTTGGTATACAAGTTTTTAAGGGTTTCTTTTTAAGAATAGTATGTGATGAGTTTATCCAGACATTTAAAGTCAAACTGCCCAAAATCCTCCACTGTATCTCCTATACTAAAAAGCTGAGACCTTCTCTATAATCTCTTTAAGGATATCAATTGATTGGAGAATATCATCATTCTTTTCGAGAGAGTGGTTAACACCCTCAATTAAATGACAATCCAGATTTCCCTTTTTACCGATTACACCATATCTTTCAGGCGAATAATTGGGATCCTCCGTGCCTATATAAACCTGTCCCTTGTTGCCTGCTTCCATTAAAGCTTGATAAACAAAGTCTTCGCTGATTAGCGGGGTGAACCAGATTAGTTTTGCAGAATCAAAGATTGGATTTTTTAGAAGACCAGATAGAGCAATCGTTCCAATTGATTTGGCTGCAATATAGTAATGATCATAGTGGTGCTCGGATAATACTGAATTGACCACTGTTTGTACATCCGCAGTAAATGTTTCATCACTTAGTGATTTGGGATACTTGTAATTAACCTGAAGAACATCAATCCCTCTCGTAAAAAAGCTTCCGGCAGTGTAGTGCAGCAAAGGGGCCTGGGCTGTATATCCGGCCCCAGGAAGGATAATGGCTAAGGTGTCTGACTCTGTTCTCTGCTTGAAAAACGTATAGGGAATCTCTATTGAAGCCTTAACTGTATTACTAATAATCTTCAAATGTATCACTCCTCTTGAAAAAATTATACGATATTTCAGGAAACCCGCTAGATAAATTTGTAAGTTTTTATTAGTGCTAAAAATTGGGCCACCAAAGGGAAAAGGGGTAACTAAAGCTCCTGTATCGTTAACTTAAAAGGTTTAAAGGGAAGGGAGCGAACCAAAAGAGCCCCAATAGTGACCCTTATCAGGTCCCAAAAAAAGAAAAGGAACTAACCTTGCCTCAAAGTAAAAAACTGTGCCGGTGACACTGGCACAGCCTTCCAATATATTATTCGTGTTTTAGTAATCTCACGCTTTCATTGAATTCTTTTTCAATAGCATCATTTTTCTGGTAGGTGAGCATGCTGACAACCACAGCAACAATTAAGTTGAACGCAAAGCCTGGTACGATTTCATAGAGTGTTTTTCCAAGCCCAAGATTGCTCCATAGAATAACCGTTATAGCTCCAACCACCATACCCCAAAGCGCTCCCCATTTGGTGAGCTTTTTCCAATACAAGCTTAGAAGGATGACAGGACCAAAGGAAGCCCCGAATCCGGCCCATGCATAGGCAACAAGATCTAAAATGGTATTGTTTTGCTTAAAAGCTAGTGCAGCGGCAATAAGAGCCACAATTAATACCGCCAGGCGGCCAAGAGTAACCAGTTCTTTGTCTCCGGCATCCTTCTTTACAACCACTTTGTACAAATCCTCTATCAAAGCACTGGAAGTAACAATTAATTGGGAAGATACTGTACTCATAATTGCAGCCAATACAGCAGCCAGAACAAAGCCGGCCACAATTGGATGGAAGAAGATTTGTCCAAGCTGGATAAAGATAGCTTCAGCAGTATCTAATTTATAATGGGTGTTGTTGTGGAAGAAAGCTATCCCAATTAATGCTGTAAAAATCGTACCAATAAGTGAAAAAATCATCCAGCCCATACCGATACGGCGGGCGCTTTTTATTTCCTTAATGGAAGTGATAGCCATAAAGCGAACAATGATATGTGGCTGGCCAAAATACCCGAGTCCCCAGGCCATTGCTGAAACAATTCCTAGGAAACTAGTCCCTTTAAAGAAATCAAGAAGTGTGGGATCAATAGCCCGGATTGTATCAAAGGTTTCCCCAGGGCCACCGGTTTTAAAAATCCCGATGATAGGAACGAGCAGAAGCGCGATAACCATCATTAAGCCTTGGATGAAGTCAGTGTAACTGACAGCAAGAAAGCCGCCGAACAAAGTATAGGCGACAACGACACCGCCTACAATATAAAGTCCCGTATGGTAATCCACGCCAAAGGAGCTTTTGAAAAATACTGCTCCAGAAACCAAACCGGATGAAACATAGAAAGTAAAGAAAATAAGAATAACAATACCGGATACAATTCGCAAAAGCTTTGTATCATCTTTGAATCGGTTTTCAAGGTAACTTGGAATTGTAATTGAATCATTTGCCACCTGGGTATAAGAGCGTAAGCGAGGTGCTAACAATCGCCAGTTAATATAAGCACCAATGGTAAGGCCAATAGCAATCCAAGCTTGGGCAAGACCTTTCGAAAATATTGCTCCAGGCAATCCCATTAGCAGCCATCCGCTCATATCAGCCGCACCTGCACTCAATGCTGTAACGGCAGGGCCTAATGAACGTCCCCCAAGCATGTAGTCCGTGAGATTGCTTGTTTTTCGATAGGAATACCAGCCGATAAAAAGCATTCCGGCCATGTAGATCCCAATCGAAATCATTTGAAGAACCTCATTTGACATATACTTTCCCCCTTTGTCACGATGGAATAGGTTTAAATAATATTAATTTTCTAAAAATGATTCCGCCTTCTTTATTTATATACAATACTAATTTTTCTGTCAATTTTAATATTTTTTTGGAATAGTAATTAGTTATCAAGGTAGTGAAAAGTTTTAAAGATAGCAAATAATTGTAAAAAAGGAAGGGAAAGCGATATCATTTAAATAAAGGAGGAGTGCAAAAATGAGTCTGAATGAATGGTTTCAAAAAGGTATGACAGCAGAAGAATATATCAGCGGAATGTCAAAAAATAAAGAAGAAATGCAATCTATCTACAGACAGTTTGAACTGAACAAAGTGGAGAAGGGGAAGCTTCAAGCTTTCAGGGACAAGGGTTTAAGAGCAATGGTTTTAACAGAGGATTGGTGCGGTGATGCTCTGCTAAATAATCCAATCCTAATGAAGGTGGCAGAGGAAGCCAATATGGAGGTGCGCTTTTTACTGCGCGACCAGAATCTTGAATTGATGGATCAATATTTAACAAACGGAACTTCAAGGGCTATTCCTATTTTTATTTTCATTGATCAGGAAGGTAATGAAGCCGGCGTATGGGGGTCCTAGAGCACCGCAAATGCAGGAAATGGTTGATAAGGGACGGGCAGAGCTTCCTGATAAAGAAGCGCCTGATTTCCAGGAAAAGCAGATGGCTATGTACAGAGGTCTTATGTCCTCTTATTTAACAGAAGAACATATTTGGCGGGCAGTAGCTGCAAGCATCATTAATAACTTATCTAAATGAAAAAAGACCCCGTGGAATGTGAATCCAGCGGGGTCTTAATATCTCTACAAGTTTTTAGGCGGAATTCTATCCTTTTTTAACTTTTTATCATTAATTTTCGGTTCAATGCCAAGAATGAGATTACGAATATTGGATCGGTGTAAATAAAGAAGTAACAAGGAAAAAAGGAGGAATAGTATTTCAAACCCTAAATTTTGCGACCAAAGGGAATAAGCCAGCAGGGAAAACCCTACTGAAATAGATCCCAGAAAAACATACTTTGTTAAAAAGAGGACTGCAAAGAAGGCAAGATAAGCAGCAGAAAACAGCGGAAGGCTGGTGAAAATAAGAGTGCCTGCCGTTGTTGCAATTGCCTTTCCTCCACGGAAGCCGGCAAAAATCGGAAAGCAGTGGCCAACCACCGATGCCATCCCAAAATATAGGGGCTCATATCCGAGGTGAAAAAGAGCGGGCAGGCTTGCGGCAAGTATCCCTTTTCCAACGTCAAAAATCAGTACCACTATCGCAGCTGTTTTTCCGAGAACCCGAAGCGAGTTGGTTGCACCAGGGTTTTGGCTCCCCAGTTCACGAATATCTACATCAAAAGCTATTTTTCCAACAAGAAGACCCGTCGGGAAACTTCCAATCAAATAGGCTGTAAGCAATAATCCCAGGAACATCATTATTATCCCTACTTTCTAAAACAAGCTCTGACAAGAATAAATATATTCATTTGTAATAGGACAATATGCTTTTTTAAAAGGCTCTTTTATAAGAGAATGCAATTTGAAGAAACTGTGAGCAAAAATAGGCGAGTTCTCGAAAATGCTTTTGCACTTCCTTTGTGCGGTGACAACTCGGGATGCCTTTTCGATGCCTTGCGGGAAAAGTAAGCCAGGCGGAGACACTGCAGGTCGTTAGCGACTGAGGATGCGTGCTCCTGCGCCACAGAATATTTGAAGTAGCCAACCTTCAGCTCGTCGCAAAGCTCCAAGTGGCTTTACACAGATGTTTACCAAGAAGTTATTGACAGTCAGTAGCTTGATTGCCCGCGGATAGCGAGTCTGTTTTTACTTTTATTAACAACAAAGTTTACGAAAGCTAAAGAGAGGAGCGAAATAAATGACAAACTTTGGTGAGGTTGCAAAAAGCTATGCAAAGTCAAGAAATGATTTACCGGATAACCTGATAAGCAGTCTTAATGTCCGGGGAATTGAATTAGAGGGGAAAAAAGCAGCGGACATTGGCTGTGGCACAGGGGTCCTAACAAGGAAACTGGCTCAGAGCGGTGCGATTGTAACCGGAGTGGAACCTTCTGAAAAGCTGCTTGAACTGGCAAAGAAAGAAAACAGCGAAATCATTTTTAAAAAGGGAAGTGCTGAAGAGTCAGGACTTGAATCAGGAGTCTATGATATTGTTACGGTTATGCGTGCCTGGCATTGGTTTGACCGCGGGAATACCATTAAGGAAGTGAAAAGGCTTCTTAAGCCAGAAGGTATTCTTATTGTAATAGACTCTGGGTTTTTAATGGGTCATCCTGTGGTGGAAAAAACGTTTGGAGTTATGAGGGAATTTATTAAAGAGATTAAACCGGCAGGGTCTAAGGCTGAATCGAGACAGCGGATTAATGGAGTGCCTGTTGAGTGGTTTGAGGAATGGCGCCAAAGCGGCTTGGAGACAAGCGATTTTTACAGGCTGAAGTATGAAGTAGAGTTTTCAAATTCTGAATGGGTGGAAAGAGTAGCTTCGCTTTCCTATTTGGCTGATTTACCTGAACGGAAGCGAGAGCAGGTTCTGGAAGCACTTAAGGAAGCTCTAGGGAATAAGTGGGGAGAAACGGACCTTCATATTATCGCCCATGATTGCAATATTTGTGTTCTCCAAATGAAAGATTAAGAGAGGGGCCTCCGTGGCCCTATTTTAATGGATAGGAAAGTAAAGTTTTCCGTTTTAAATTGTCTAGCTCCAGCGTCCAGCGAGTTTTCAACCTTGAAAAGCATCTTTGAATATCTTGCATCAAGTATGACCGTAGGTGATACTTGGTGCAGCAAGTGTCCATCCCGCTTCTCCCTACGATAAGTCAACATCGAACTCAAGTGCTCCTGCACCACAGCTTTTTCAAAGAGGCTTATGTTCAGCTCGTCGCAAACCTGCAAGTCGGCTATTCAGAGAAGCCGTTACAGGAAGTTTACTCAGGTAGTAGCTTCGCTGAACGGGCGCTTGCGCTTTTCTTAACTTTCATCTAATAAGCTTTTGTTAATTTCAACCTTTGAGAGAGCAATATGAGTGACTGTTTCTGCATATCCGGTAATCTGATTAATAAAAATCTCAAGATCCTGCAGGGCTTTAACCCTTAATTTAACGATATAGCATGCCCGACCTGCTATACGGTAGCAAAATTCGGCATTTGGATTTTCGGCAATAACCCGGCGGAACTTTTCATACTCTCCCTGTCTCAGCGTTACCTCCATAAAGCAATCTACCCCATAGCCCATCTTTCCATAATCAATTGAAATGGTGTACCCGTTTATAACCCCTTCGCTTTCCATCTTTCGGACCCGCTCTGTAACGGAAGGCGCGGAGAGATTAACTTTTTTGGCCAGCTCCCGCATCGACTGGCGGCTGTTGGCCGAAAGTTCAGCAAGAATCCTTTTATCGGTAGCATCTAAAATCATTTGGAAGGTCACCGCCATATTTATCGTTTTATTTTAAAAGTATTTTCTGAAAAATTGTTTCACGTGAAATACCATTTCTTTTACCAGCATTATACTATAAAAGGGAAAGGATGGGATGAAATGCCAAGAATTTTTTTACCGGAAAAAGGAATGTCCAACTTTGATACTGCACTTTCGCTTGTACCAGAAATAAAAGACCTTTATGACAGGCTTTATCATTTTTTATGGGAAGAGGTTGACCTGCCAAAAGAGGTGAAGGAAAAAGTTCGCCTTCTGCTTGCTAATATCAATGGCTGCCAAACCTGCATGAGCCTTTCCTATACAGGGGATTCTACATGGAACGAGCTAATAAAGGATGCTGTAAATCGCGGTAATTACTCTGGATTATCAGCTTTCGATCAGAAGATGTTCTCCTTTATAACAAAATACCGTTGGGATCCTAAAGGGATAACGGATGAAGAAACCGCCTGGCTGGGAATGCACTTTACCGAAACTCAGATTATCAAACTGTTGGCACTGATTAATTTGTTCGATGGATTCCATAAGATCATTGTAAGCCTTGACCTTTATGATTTTTGTTCAATAGGAGGAAGAAGATAATGAAAAGAGGCCTTTTATTAATAGATATTCAAAACGCTTTTTTAAATCCCTGGTGGGGAGAAAGGAATAATCCTAGAGCTGAACAGAATGCCATAAAGCTTTTGAAAAATTGGCGGAACAAAGGCTGGCCTGTTTTACATGTTCAGCATACCTCTGAAAATCCGGAATCTCTTTTTTATAAAAATGGGCCCGGACACAGCTTTAAAGAAGGGTTTATCCCTATTGATGGCGAGCCGGTCTTTCAAAAGTCAGTCAACAGTGCGTTTATTGGCACTAACCTGAAGGAGTATTTGGATGCAAGAGGAATACAGTCACTGGTTATAGTCGGTCTTACAACTCCCCATTGTGTTTCTACCAGTACCAGGATGGCAGGGAATTATGGATACGAGGTTTATTTAGTTGCAGATGCTACAGCTGCTTTTGAACTTAAAGGGCCGAATGGTATCCGGTTTGACCCACAAACGATTCACGACACAGAGCTTGCTATCCTAAACGGCGAATTTGCAAAAGTAACAACAACAAAAGACATACTGAATACACTCTAGACAATGCATATCTTTTGGAAAATGCCCGCAAACTATAAACTGTGGTCCTTTTAAGGAGCTGCGTTTGAATATAGTTTGAGGAGTGTAAGCATGGGAATTTTAAGTGGAAATCCAAAAAATGAACCCCTTCATTACGGTGAGGTCTTTGGGATTTGGAGCTATCTGTCTACATCCAAAATGTGCAGAGCTGGATACCAAACTGTTCTTAATCATGCTGGTGATGGTGATTTGAAAAAATTGATTGAGGAAGCAATTGGCGGACTTAGTCATGAAATCAGCCAGACAGAGCAGCTTTTGAAAGAAAATGGCGTCGGCCTTCCGCCAACTCCGCCAGATCGCCCGGCGGCAGACCTGGAGAGTATTCCTGCAGGTGCAAGAATCTTGGATCCTGAAATTAGTGCCGGAGTATCTATGGATATTGCCGCTGGCCTTGTAGGCTGCAGTACGATCATTGGTCAATCCGTTAGAGAAGATGTGGCAATAATGTTCGGCCAATTCCATACGGCAAAAGCCATGCTTGGAGCGAAATTTCTAAGGCTTAATAAAGAAAAGGGCTGGCTAGTACCGCCGCCACTTCATCTGAATTCACCAGGAAAAGAATAAGCTTAAGCTAAACGATTAAGAAAGTCTTCCGCCGGAATTTTCAGCCGGCGGATTTTCCTTTTTTGCAAAAAAAGAGTATGATAGTAAACGGGTTTTTAAAAGGGAATAATATATTTTATGTCTTGTGGAGCATTGCAGGAAGTCTCCCTATGAGATAAGATAATAATTGGAAGAATATGCAATTGACCAGGCATCCAATGAATAATATATCGATAATAGGATGATGAAATGTGAAAAGAGCAAGAATTATTTACAATCCAACATCGGGCCGGGAGGCATTTAAGCGCAAGCTTCCTGAGGTTCTGCAAAGGCTTGAAGAAGCAGGTTATGAAACATCCTGCCATGCAACAACCGGAGCAGGTGATGCTACTGATGCTGCAAAAATAGCGGTTGAACGCCATTATGACATTGTTATCGCAGCAGGTGGGGACGGAACCATTCATGAAGTGGTTAACGGCCTGGCAGAACAGGAGTACCGTCCAAGAATCGGGATTATTCCAATGGGAACAACCAATGACTTTGCACGTGCTCTTCAAATTCCAAGGGATATTGAAGGAGCAGTGGATATTATCGTTAAAGGTGATACCATTCCAGTGGATATAGGAAAAATTAATGAAAAATATTTTATAAATATTGCAGGTGGAGGCAGAATTACGGAGCTTACATACGAGGTGCCGAGCAAGCTAAAGACCATGCTTGGCCAACTTGCCTATTATTTAAAAGGGATGGAGATGCTGCCGTCCATTAAAGCTTCTAACGTCAGAATTGAGTACGATGGAAAGCTGTTTGAAGGGGAAGCGATGCTTTTTCTTGTGGGACTGACCAACTCAATCGGCGGATTTGAAAAATTGGCGCCAGATGCATCAATCAACGATGGACTTTTTTCTTTACTCATTTTGAAAAAAATTAATTTGGCTGATTTTATCCGAATTGCTACTCTTGCAATCCGCGGCGAGCATGTTAATGATGAGAATGTGATCTATACACAAGCCAATAGAATTAAAGTAAGCACAAGTGAATCTGTTCAGCTTAATCTTGACGGTGAATTCGGCGGGTTTCTGCCTACTGAGTTCGAAAACCTTTACCGCCATCTGGAGGTATTTGTTCCAATCGAAGATATCAGGCCGCTCGATAAGCCAACTGACTGGGTGCCAGGTACAAGATACAGCTAAAAAAAGAAATGCAAGGCCCGTTCTGCTATAGAACGGGTTTTTTGTATGATAGTTGGTAATCGAAAAACTCATCTAAATAGGAAAAATCTTTTTAGTCTTAAATATGGATAAAAACACATTGATAAAATTAAAAAGGTCAACGTAAAACCCAAAACCATAGCGGAAGAACTGAAATCTAATGATAGGTCCGCGAATAATATCTATACCGCAATTGTCCTTGATCAGAAATCAATCACACTGCCGAAGGGAAGAAATTGTTAAAAGCGCATATGCTTTAAAAGGAAATATTTATATAAATAGAGAATTAAATGGTATAATGACACCATTCAAGACAGGGTACATATTTACTGCGGATAAGGGGGATTTAGTTTGGAAAAACGGGCTTTAATCAACATTGATTATACATTCGATTTTGTTGCAGATGCAGGGGCGCTCACATGCGGTGAACCAGGGCAGGCTATTGAAAAAAAGATTGTGGAACTGACAGAAGAGTTTATTAAAAATGGAGATTATACGGTTTTTGCCATTGATGTCCATGACAAAGGTGACGAATACCATCCGGAAACCAAACTGTTTCCGCCTCATAATATTCGAGGTACCAGCGGACGAGATTTATTTGGTGAATTGCAGCCTCTTTATGATGCTAACAAGCATCTTCCAAATGTACACTACATCGATAAGACCAGATATTCAGCATTTGCCGGAACAGACCTTGAAATTAAGCTGAGAGAGCGCGGAATTATCGAGGTGCACCTTGTTGGAGTCTGTACAGATATTTGTGTTCTTCATACAGCCGTAGATGCTTATAATAAGGGCTTTAAGATCGTTGTATATAAAGATGCAGTAGCTTCTTTTAACCTTCCTGGCCATGACTGGGCACTGGGTCATTTCGAGCAATCGCTCGGCGCGGTGGTTAAATAGGCTAATTAATGTTAAAATGGGTTAAAATGTTGAAAAACCTGGTTAGCATTCTGGAGGTCAGTCATGAAACATATATACTCGGACGATAGTTTTACCTTACATACGGATTTATATCAAATCAATATGGTAGAGACCTATTGGAGAGACGGAATCCATAATAGAAAATCAGTCTTTGAACTCTTTTTCCGCAAGCTGCCGTTCGGAAACGGCTACGCTGTGTTTGCCGGCCTGGAAAGAGTAATTCAATATATAAAAGATTTCCGTTTTACGGAAGATGATATTCATTATTTAAGAGATGAACTCGGCTACAAGGAAGATTTTTTAGAATATCTGAAGGATCTTCGCTTCACCGGAAGTATCCGCTCCATGAAGGAAGGCGAGCTTGTTTTTGGAAACGAGCCAATCCTTCGAGTTGATGCTCCCCTTGCCGAGGCACAGCTTGTTGAAACGGCTTTGCTAAACATTGTGAATTACCAAACATTGATTGCAACCAAAGCCTCACGCATTAAGCAGGTTGTTGGAGACGCTGTTGCAATGGAATTTGGGACACGCCGGGCTCAGGAAATGGACGCAGCTATTTGGGGAACACGCGCAGCTTATCTTGCTGGTTTTCAGGCAACGAGTAATGTGAGGGCAGGTAAGCTCTTCAATATTCCTGTTGCCGGTACGCATGCCCATGCAATGGTGCAGGCCTATAGGGATGAGTACCAGGCATTCAAAAAATATGCGGAAAGCCATAAGGACTGTGTTTTCCTTGTTGATACCTATGACACTCTTCATTCCGGAGTGGTAAATGCAATTAAAGTAGCCGATGAAATGGGCGATAAAATCAACTTTAAAGGAATCCGCCTCGATAGTGGAGACCTTGCTTATCTTTCAAAGGAATCACGCAAAATACTAGATGCAGCCGGATACAAGGATGCTATGATCGTAGCATCAAGTGATTTGGACGAGTATACCATCTTAAACCTTAAGTCCCAGGGTGCTAAAATTGACAGCTGGGGAGTCGGTACAAAACTAATCACTGCTTATGACCAGGCAGCTCTTGGAGCCGTCTATAAATTAGTTTCGATCGAAAGTGAGAAGGGAGAAATGGAGGATACGATTAAAATTTCCTCCAATCCTGAAAAAGTCACAACACCGGGCTTGAAGAAAATTTACCGGATCATCAATAATGTTAATCATCATGCAGAAGGGGACTATATCGCCCTGGAAAACGAAGTGCTTCCTGAAAAGCGTCTGAGAATGTTCCACCCAACGCATACTTATATTAACAAGGTTGTTACGAATTTCACTGCAAGGGAACTGCATGAGAATATTTTCGAGAATGGCGAGCTTGTCTATGAAATTCCTTGCCTTGAAGAATCAAGGGAATACCTGAAGGCGAATTTAGATTCACTTTGGGATGAATACAAGCGAACCATGAATCCGGAGGAATATCCAGTTGACCTCAGCAAAACCTGCTGGGAAAACAAAATGCGCAACATCGAAGAAGTAAAAGAAAAAGTAGATGCAATGAAAAGCGAAGATTAATCAAAAGCTGACCTGAATGGGTCAGCTTTTTGTTTTAAAAAAGCATGAAGCCCTGGCTTCATGCTTTTCGGCAATTAATTGAATTTCTCAATCGAGCCTTCGAGTTTGGTTGATAATGTTTTCAAAGCAGTTGCGAGATTGGAAAGGTCCGTAATAGCATCTGCCTGTTTGTCAGTTGCTGCGGCTGCTTCCTTTGATATACTCGCCGTCACTTGCAAGGAATTTGAAAACTCTTCCATAGAAGAGGAAATCTCCTCTGAGCTTGCAGACATTTCCTCAGTTATGGCTGAAACTTCCTGGATTTCTCCGCTCACAGATTCCACGGCACTAAGGACATGGGAGAAGGTTTCGCCAGTTAAGTGGATAGACTGAGTTCCCTGTTCCACATCTTCAGCACTTTGATTCATAGATTTAACAGCAGTAGAAATCGTTTGCTGGAAATGATTTATAAGTTCGGATATCCTTGTTGCTGAATTCTTGGACTCTTCCGCAAGCTTCCTTACTTCTTGTGCTACAACGGCAAAGCCTTTACCATGCTCACCCGCTCTCGCAGATTCAATAGCAGCATTTAAAGCAAGTAAATTTGTTTGTTCAGCAATACCTGAAATCAAATTAATAATCGTCTGGATTTCTCCTGCCTGGTGACCAAGGTTTCTTACCATGTCAGTTGAATGGTGAACGGAATTTTTAATACCTTCTATAAGAGAAATGATGCCCCCCAGTTCATTAAATCCATCTTTAGCCTGCTCTGTTACCCGAATAGAGGACTCATTCACTTCAAGAGCAGCTTCTGCAATCCGGTTGATACCCAAAGCCATTTCTTCTATTGTTCTCGCAGATTGAGTGCTAGTTTCCATTTGTGTTTCAGTTCCGGCTGCAACATGCTGAATTCCCTGGACAACCTGCGAAGTGGATGAATTGATATCCTCCATTTTTAATTCTATTTCTTTAGAAGCTGCCAAAAGCTCGGTAGATGATCTTTTAATCTCCTCTACGATCCGGATGGTAGTGGTGGTCATATCTTTAAACGATTTAACTAATACAGGAATTTCATCTTTACCTTTAGTCTTAATACCATTTGCAGTTTCTAAAGCCTGATAAAGCTGACCGGTTGCCATTTCACCTGATGCCTGGCTAATTGTGAAGAGGGGCTGAAGCTTTCTTTTTAAATACCAATTTAAAAATCCAACAGTCAACAGTATCATTAGTGCAATTAATCCGGCAGTTAAAGGCAGAACCTTCAAATTTACTTGATTTGTAATCGCGCCTACTTTGCGAGCGTCAATATCTATGCCCAGTGTACCAATTACCTTATTGTTTTTATCTTTGATAGGAACAAAAGCACTTAAATAATCTCCGTACGTTTTGTCCTGAACCACCGGTGTGTTAGAAGTTTGCCCTTTTAGAGTCGGTACAATATCTTCGTATGTTGTAGTAGATGTTGTATCCCAAATATTACTTGCCATTTTCGAGCCTCGGGGCTGGCCGTCGATAAGAATATGAACAGATTTATCCTCTTTTAGGCCGATAGTATAAACATAGAGAGCACCTGTTTCTTTACGGATTCGGTTTAATTGGTTTCGAATCTCCCAATACGTTTTCGTTTTTGAGGTATCTGATAAAAATTTCTCGTACTTATTAGGATCAATGTTTTTTGAAATACTTTTGGCGGTTTCAACACTGAAATTGGCAACAGAGCTTTCTACAGAATCAGAATTGCTTTTAATGATGATACCCACTGTCCCTAGCAGAATGATAATCATCGCAATCGAGATGACAAGGGAAATTTTACTGCTTAACTTCTTCATAGTCTTCACCAGCTGTCTATAAATTTTGGTATTTACACTATAATGTATATCGACATATTACTTCTTAATTTTTAGAGTGTTTCGCCCCTTTCGCATTGTTTTTTCTTTTATGTTAAAATCCTTTTATCCAATCAGGAAAAGGAAGTAGAAAATGACTAGAACCATTCCAGTTCAAAAAAATGATTATATAGAAGCTGTTTTTGAGGATTTGACCCACGATGGTGCAGGTGTTGCCAAGGTTGATGGCTATCCGGTTTTCGTTCCGGGAGGACTGCCAGGAGAAAGGGCTAAAATTAAAATTATAAAAGTTAATAAGGGCTATGCGGCAGGCAAGCTAATTGAAATCCTTGAGAGAAGCCACTTTCGCGTAGAGATTTCGAGCGAAAATGCTCATAAATACGGAGGCTGTCAAATCCAGCATATCAGCTATGAAGGACAGCTGAAGTATAAGGAGAACATGGTGAAACAGGTTCTTACCCGAATCGGGAAGCTCAAGGATGTAAAGATCCATCCTATATTGGGGATGGAAGAGCCATGGCATTATCGGAACAAGGCGCAGGTTCCAGTCGGAGAGAAGGATGGAAAGCTGATTGCAGGGTTCTTTAAACCGCGGAGCCATGAAATCGTCGATACAGATGAAAGCTTAATCCAGATTCGTGAAGTGAATGAGGCCATTCAGGCTGTAAAAAATATAGCTGACAAGCTTGGTATTCCTGCTTACCACGAAGAGTCTCATAAAGGTGTACTTCGCCATATTATGGGCCGTTACGGAAAACAAACTGGTGAGCTAATGGTTGTTCTGGTTACCAGAACACCTGATATTCCGAATAAGAATCAACTGGTGGAACAAATTATAGAGCGTCTTCCTCATGTGAAATCTATCGTTCATAACGTTAACTCCAAGCGGACCAATGTTATTATGGGAGATAAAACAACCGTCCTTTGGGGAAATGAAGTAATCTACGACTATATAGGAAACGTCCGCTTTGCTATTTCCGCACGTTCCTTTTATCAGGTAAACCCGGACCAAACAAAGGTACTTTATGAAAAGGCCCTTGAATATGCAGAGCTGAGTGGAGAAGAAAGTGTAATTGATGCTTATTGCGGAATCGGAACCATCTCGTTGTTTTTGGCCCAAAAAGCGAAGCAAGTATTTGGAGTTGAAATCGTGCCGCAGGCTATAGAAGACGCTCGCCGAAACGCAGAATTGAACAGAATCGAAAACGCCGAATTTGCAGTGGGAGAAGCCGAGGTTGTCATTCCTAATTGGTACAAGGAAGGAAACACAGCTGATGTCCTCGTCGTCGACCCGCCACGCAAAGGCTGCGATGAAGCATTGCTCCAGACCATCATTGAAATGAAACCTAAAAAAGTCGTTTATGTATCCTGCAATCCAGCTACCCTTGCAAGGGATCTTCGTATCCTTGAAGACGGAGGATATAAAACAATTGAGGTTCAGCCTGTGGACATGTTCCCGCAAACCACACATGTTGAGTGTGTAACGCAGCTGATATTAAAATAGACAAAAGAATAATCAATAAAATAGTGCCTGTTACTCCCCCATCTTTGTTGTGTTGTTTCGATAGAATTCTGGGAGTGACAGGCATTTTCATTTAAATGCAACGTAGTTTTAGTGATCCGCCAGCCAGAATAAAAGTTGGTGTAAAGGGTAGTATACCTTTGTAAACTTTAATGAGGTGGTGGAATGTCTAACATGATGAAACAAGAAGAAATGGAAACATTAAGAGAGTTAATCAAAGATGTAGACACGGCCATGTTGACTACGGTAACTGAAGAAGGTCTAGTTTCCCGTCCTATGAAAACACAAGAAGTAGAGTTTGATGGTGACTTATGGTTTTTCACTAAAAAAGAGACTAATAAATATGAGGAAATTTTAAATGATCAGGATGTTAATGTGGCTTATGCCGGTAAATCTTATGTTTCCGTCCGTGGAAGAGCGGAGATTGTAGAGGATTTAAACAAGAAAAAGGAATTGTGGAGCAAAGCTTATGAAAAAATTATGCAAACTTCCTATGATGACTCTAGTGTTATCTTGATAAAGGTAAAGGCAGAAGCAGCCGAATATTGGGAAACCGGTAATTTTGTAAAGAAAGTCGCCTTTATGTACCAACGCATGACAGGGCAAAACTCCGAATCGGCAGATGTTAATAAAACGGTTGAATTGGATGAATAACAGTAATGCTCTGTTAAACCATCCATTAAAATTGCTCTTTTAAAGTAGTCTTAGTTAATAAACCCACCAACATTTCCTTGTGTTGTCAATTGCAGTCCAAGCGCGTTAAAGCAGTAGCGAAAATGGAACTACAATATAACGTCAAAATAAATTCTGATGATTAACATAGAGGGAAAATGCAAGAGGAAATGGAAGAATTTGAAGGGTGGGAGCAGGAATCCCATCCTTTTTTGTCCGATCAAATTTTAGTGGCATTGAAAACGAGTTGGAGAAGATAGTTTGCCAGTTAAAGAGTGAGTCATTTCTAAAGGTAGAATCCTAATAATTTGTGATAATAGCATCAGGAACTGTTCCTTTTGTTTATTAAAATTTCAGGGGGCTATAAAGTAAATTCACCAGCATCCTGTGTTGCCACATACACTCTTCACTTTGCGAGGCAGTTTCAGTAATAGGATTAAAATAAGCAGAAGCCGAACCAGGTTTCTGTTTGTTTTTTTGGGACTTGGGATTTTATTCAGTTTGATAAAATGTGCTTAAACATGGTATAAGTGTAAAAGAAGCAGGGACATTCTGCTTTTTAATTTTGGGATTAGGGGTTGGCATGGTATCCCATAATGAGAGGATTTGAGTTTTAATATGATAGATAATTTTTGGCGTGATTTACCACGACCTTTTTTTATACTCGCACCAATGGAAGAAGTGACGGATGTTGTTTTTCGCCATGTAGTAAGCGAGGCAGCAAGACCTGATGTGTTTTTTACAGAGTTTACAAACAGTGAGAGCTACTGTCACCCAGAGGGTATCAAAAGTGTGCGGGGGCGTTTGACGTTTACAGAAGATGAACAGCCCATGGTGGCGCATATTTGGGGAGACCAGCCTGAAAACTTTCGGCAAATGAGTATTGGTATGGCAAAACTTGGGTTTAAGGGTTTGGATATCAATATGGGCTGTCCTGTACCTAATGTGACACAGAACGGGAAGGGAAGCGGCCTTATCCGCCGCCCGGATGTTGCAGCAGATTTAATACAAGCTGCAAAAGCAGGAGGATTGCCGGTAAGTGTAAAGACAAGGCTTGGTTTCACAAATGTAGACGAATGGCACGACTGGCTAACACACATATTGAAACAAGACATTGCTAATCTTTCCATTCATCTGCGTACAACAAAGGAAATGAGCAAAGTAGATGCTCATTGGGAGCTGATCCCGGAAATCAAGAAGCTTCGTGACAAGGTGGCACCAGATACCCTTTTGACAATCAATGGAGATATTCTCGATCGTCAAACTGGCTTGAAGCTCGTCGAGGAATATGGTGTGGACGGGGTTATGATTGGGCGTGGTATTTTCCATAATCCCTTTGCCTTTGAAAAAGAACCGAAAGATCATAGCAGTGAGGAATTGCTTGATCTCTTAAGGCTGCATCTGGATCTCCATGATAAATATTCAGGTTTGGAGCTGCGTCCGTTCACTGCTCTTCATCGCTTTTTTAAGATATATGTCAAAGGATTTCCAGGAGCAAGCGGATTAAGAAATCAATTAATGAACACAAAGTCAACAGATGAAGTGCGTGTATTGCTCGATAACTTTGGGTCAACGAATGTTGATGTGGAACAGTAGAAGTGTCCCAATTCAAGGTAAAAGCGGAGTAGGGCGTTAAACCCCAAAAACTTCGTTGGTTTTTTGGTGAAATCACCAATAGGCCTTGTGTTTTCAATTGCAGTCCACACATGTGGAGTATGTTGTGCAACTTAAATTAAAATTGTAGCCCGCAATAAACCAACGACATTCATAACAAACCCTTTTGCACGTCATAAAATAGTTTTTGTAAAAGGGTTAACAGGGTCAAGCTGGGTTCGGTGTATTATCTTAACTGAGAGCAGATTTTAAATTTTTTATGTAGGCAGGCTAAAGTTGAATTTCCTTTAGCCTGCTTTTTATTTGGCACAATTAATCAATATAACGAACGGAGGCATATCTTCAAATAAATACTTCCGCAATTGGGCCCATATCAGGAATAGGATTGCACCGTTTATTAGCACATCGGTCCATTTTGTTGAATATTTTCTCATATAGTGATTTTTAAAACTTGTCCTTCAATCCTCAACTACTGTTGTTAACTAATTATCAACAAAACAGTAGTTTCGTCCTTGAACTCCCTGAACTTAAATTATTCATGCTCAAAAAACTCTTAAAAATATTCTGTAGCGGCGTGGGATTTATTTTATAAGAGGTGTATTAACTGTTATACAAAAAATTTAATTGTATTTGTTAAATCTACTTATGTTTTTTATTTCTTTTATTAACCTGCTGCTGGGGCATTGACTGTATTTTTCCTGTTGCCCAACTCTTGATCTAATAATAAAAGAGCGGAAGGGTTGTTTTCGGCTAGTCTAAGGCGGTCAATAATCGTTTTAGCCTGTGCCTCTTCATCTATTTGTTCCCTTAAGAAGTCTTGTATGATGACAGCGGCTTGAGGATCTGCTTGATTTACATAATTATAGGCTTGGCGGTAGGAATTAGTAACAAATTGCTCATGTGCAAATACCTTTTGAAAAGTTTCTAATGGCGTACCGAAGTCACTTGGTTGAGCAGGAAGGCTATTGAGTTGTACAGTACCATCCCGATCCACAACAAAATCAATTAGTTTAAGCATATGAGTTCTCTCTTCTTCTGATTGTAACCTTAGCCAATGAGACATACCTGTTAAATTCAGTCTTCCCATATATGCAGACATGGCAAGATATAGGGTCGTTGATACATGTTCAACTTGAATTAAGTTATTGAACAACTTTTGAAGTTCCTCATTCATATTTTCTCACTCCTATTTCAAATATCGCTTCAGTTTAGTGTATAAACAAAACAAAGAACAGTACCTTGGATTACACCTTTTGGCAAAAAAAAACAGTGTTTTAAATTATCCCATAATGGGGTTATAACCAGTCATACTCATCAATAATTCACAAGGAAAAATACAGGTTTTATTACAATTAATAATAATAGAGGTTAAGATGATGAATAATGAAGGCACTTTGCATATATCGAGTGTGTATCGCAAATTAATTTTTAAAAATGTAACCCCAATAAAACATTATCGTTCAATCCTGGTTTTATGAAAAGGTATTTTCTGTAATCGGGGCTGTTCCTGTAAAACCCAATTTTTTCACACCTTACGATTTGAGTGTTAGTGGTTTTCTATTCAACCAAAAAAACCCCCGATTGCCGGGAGTTAGGAATTTTTTTATTTGGTAGTGCTGCCGAGCTTATCTAGAATGAATGCATAGCAGGCGGCGGCTTCTTTTAAGTGATTGAAACGTCCTGATGCTCCGAAGTGGCCCGCACCCATGTTAGTTTTGAGTACAAGGACGTTATCATCAGTTTTTAAGGCTCTTAAGAGTGCAACCCACTTGGCCGGTTCCCAATAAGCAACCCTCGGATCGTTCAGTCCGGTTGTGACATACATATACGGATAGTCTTTCGCTTCTACATTGTCGTATGGGCTATATGACTTCATATAGAAATAGTCTTCTTGATTTTGAGGATTGCCCCATTCGTCCCATTCGAGGGTGGTAAGGGGAATCGTGGCATCAAGCATCGTCGTGACTACATCAACGAACGGTACTGCTGGAACGATGACCTGAAATAGCTCACCAGCCATATTGGCCACTGCGCCCACGAGCAAACCTCCCGCACTGCCTCCGCGGGCGGCCATTTTACTTGGGGTTGTGTATTCCTGCTCAATAAGATATTTTGCTGCAGCGATGAAATCTGTGAATGTGTTTCGTTTATTCTGCATTTTTCCGTCTTTATACCAACTCCGTCCCATTTCGGAACCGCCACGCACTTGCGCCGTGACAAATATAATTCCTTTCTCCAGCAAAGGAAGACGATACGGGTCAAAATGCGGATCGCTGTTTGCTCCATACGATCCATATGCATGCAAAATTAACGGCGCTGGTCCATGGTCAAGCGCTCCTTCGCGATAGACGACGGCCATCGGCACTTTGACTCCATCCTCAGCTATAGCCCATAATTGCTCTTGACGAAAGCAGGAAGGATCGTATTCACCGCTGACAGGAGCAATTTGCAAACGATGCTTCTCTCCGGTAAGCGGATCTAGCCCATAAGTTGTTTTTGGGGTGAGCAGGGACTCATACTGGATTAATACCTCAGCTGTCTCATAGCTTTGATTCGATAAAATCGACACAGTATACAGGGGCTCATCCCATTCAATTCGCGCCAACTCACCGTCCTGCAGTACCCAGATTTGCGTCAACCCATTCTCCCGGCCAAAGATAAGCAATGCGTCTCGAAACGGGTACATGGCTTGAAGAAAGCGATCTTCACTATGTTCAACGACTTTTACACGTGAGTTAAGGTCATTAAGAGGACACCGGTATAACTCAAAGTTTAGCGCCCCTTCGTTTGTGAGTATAAGCAGGTCTTCCCCCCAATGCTCGGCATCATATTCTATTCCTTCACGCCGGCCATCTAATAGCTGCAAAGGGGTTAATGGGGAATCAGCATCTAACAGGCGAACCTCGCTTGTCGTTTTCGATCTTGATTGTACAAAAATAAATTTTCCACTTTGTGATTTAGACACGACCAATGTAAACGTTATGTCTTTTTCTTCAAAGATCAGCTCATCATTTGCCACGCCACTTCCCAAACGATGTCGCCACAACCGGTATGGGCGTTGATTCTCATCAACGGTTATGTAAAAAATATATTTACCGCACCGGCTCCATTCCATACTGCCATATAAAAAGACATCAGGAATCCGGTCGGGCAGAAGCTCGCCCGTCTCCAGGTCCTTTACGTGGATTGTATATCGGTCAGTGCCATCCCGATTCTCCAAATAAGCGAGACGGTTATGGTCGGTACTTATACGCTGTACCGTGACGCTTAAATATTCACCATCTTCGGCTAATTCATTTAGATCGAGTAACACTTCCTCTTTCGCCTTTGGCAGAAGCACGCGGTTTGCCGTCTGCTTACGTGCATAGATTGGATATTGCTTATTTTTGTCCAAAAGGGAATAGTAGAAGAACTGTCCATGCTGCACCGGCACTTTCACTTCTGAATCTGGAACACGGTCCACCATGCTTTGATAAATTTGCTCGGTTTGTTCTTCTAATGGCTGCATGATTTCATCGTAATAACGATTTTCTTCCTCTAAATATTGGATGACCTCCGCATTGTTGCGATCCTTCAGCCAATAAAAGTCATCTTCACGCACATCATCATGCAATTCATGAGGATGGGGAATGCGTAATGCTATAGGTGGTTTCATAAGATCCTCCTTTCGTTAATAGGATTAGTTTCGTGATATGGTCAGTGAATTCCTCTTTTATTTAGACTATATTTGGGAAGGGCAGTTACAATACGTTTAATCTCGCTTATTATTGTGGGGCAATGAATATTACAATTTTAATAGCTTAACTTCTTGTATATTGTAATCTTGGCTTTTTGAAAAATTATTAGGGTGTTGATTTGCAATAATACTAGATTTATGTCCAAATGCTCGATTTTAGAAATACTATCACACGAAATATGTACAGTGATTTTGTCTAGTACTATGTTAGTTAATTTTAAAAAAGAAGCAGGCTCCAGATAAGGGATTGCCTGCTTCTTTTCAATTTAGAGAAGCGGGTCATAAAATCTAGAAAGTCCATAATTTATGCGTATTGCCAATAATTGGATTAGCCTATATGATTAGGTATAAAGTGAAATGTTTAAGGGGGGACCTTTATGATCCCAACAAAAATAGAGCCCGTTTCAATCGCTCCGATAAGAGAAAAAGATATGGAATCTATCATTGATTGGTTCAATCAGCATAAACAATCATTCTATATTCTAGGTTGGGTCTACCTTCGGAGCCAGCAGCAAATGGAAGAGCTTTTTTACCGTTGCATCATAAAAGTACACAAGGAGTTTCCAAGATATAAGAGAGAAACATCGTTCGAAATGTGGGTTACATCTATTTTTATACAAACCTGCCAGGAGCTTTCTAACGATTTAAGTTTACAAGCACCAGAGGAACCACGCCAGGATTTATTTAAGGCGCTTGATAGGTTGAATGAGGAAGAGAAAGAAGCGATGTCCCTTACATATATAAAAGGAATTCCTCGAGAGGACGCAGCGCATCTTCTTAATGTTTCCAAGGAAAAACTAAAGGAGCTTTTGTTCTCCGGAATCCAGTCACTAAAAAAAGGACTGGGATATGTGGAAAGCTTAAATGGCTGTAAAGAGTATCAAAAGAATTACCTGGATTACTTGGAAAGAAACCTGGACCGGCCGGAAAAGGTTGAATTCGAGATACATGTTTATCATTGCCAAAATTGTCAGGAGGATTTGGCTGCCTTTCAGGATGTCATGTTGGCTTTGGTGAATTTTATTGAAAGAGTTGGAGATTTCCCTTTGCCAGCCGGTTTCATGGTAAACGTCAAAGCCAGGCTGGCAGAAAGGGAAAAGCAAAGGCTGCTGAAAAGCAAGAAACGTCTAAAAATAGGAATTGTTTTTTCAGGTACCTTCGCATTATTAATAAGTTTAGAAGTTTTTACGGGTTATTTTACCAATTTGTACTCTTCATATACCGAAGAAGATCAGCAGTTGCGTGGCTTTTTGCGTCAGGGCATGGGGGAAATGCTGAACCTTGAAGCAGAAAGTGATGGTGTGAAAATTACCATCAAGAGCGCGATTGCAGATGATGTTCAGACGCTTGTTTTTTATGAAATAGAAGATACAGCTAAAGATAGTCAATATATGATAGATGTTAATGATGGAGTATCTGTGGAGAACCGACTTGAATTTATGAGTAATGGTTCTTATCCAAGAAATTATCCTCCTGATCTGGAATCACTTGCAAATAACCAAGAAAAGAACGTATATCGGGGAAAGATTAGTTTATTGCCATTAAGAGAGAATAAAGGGACAATCAAACTTAAAATCTCAAAGCTTCAGAAATTAATGCGGGCTTCCTCTGTCCGGAATACTATTAATCCTACTTCTATGAGCATGGAAAAAACGGGGGAATGGAACTTCAAATTCCCTGTAACTAAACAGCCCTCTGCCGAATACGCATTGAATAAAGAAATAAAAGTTGAGGGAATACCGGTTCGATTTGATAAAGTAACCATCGCCCCGACAGCAACGATCCTGCAATTTAATATTACTAATGATCAGCCGAAGAAGCGAATTGAAGCTCTTAATATTGATCATCTTGAAGTAAACAGTAAAAAAGTGAAAGCTGATAGGAATGGCAGCACTTTTTCAAGCGGAAATATGGATTCAACTACTTTTCAAGCCAGCTTTGATCCGCTTTTTGGAAAAAAAACAAAGGAGGTCAATGTTCAATTAGAATCAGCCATTTTAACGGTTGAAGACAGGAAAACCATCGAACTCAATGCTTCACAAAAATATCCCCAGACCTTTGAATATGCAGGCAGCACAATCTCTATAGAAAAGTATGAAATCGGACAGCCTACCAGAATTGTGATAAGCAATCATGAAATTAAGAACAGGGCTTATGAGTCGCTTCAATTCAATATTATGGGCGAAGAGACAATGGATATCTATAATGATGGAGTACTTGTCGATAAAAACGGAAAAGAATACAAACCGAATGGATGGATTGACTATGAAAAACTGGATCATCCCCGTTACTTCGATACAGTTCAGAAGATAGAGTTAAACAGTAACAGCGATGAAGATAAAGTGACACCAAAAATGCTTGAAATACATGGCTATAATACAACAAAGTATCTGGATGATATAGTGAAGTTATCGTTGGAATAACACATGCAATTGCTGGATATTATTTAAGGGCTTAAAAAGTCCCCCCGAGTGTTGCCATAAACTCTGCACGCTGTAAAAGCGGTTGCGGAAATAATACTTAAAGAAGGCAGCTGACCCTATTTGGGGAGTTGCCTTTTATGATTAGAAAAACAAACAAATCCCTATGGCAGGCAACCATGACCAAAGAGAGTCTTCTCATATATATATAGCATTTTAAGCTTCCTTTTCATTATGAAATGTGTCGGGCATTTCTGTCCTTTTTAAGAATTTTAATGTTATGATTTGTAGAAGTGATATATTCAGACGGGAAAAATTCGGAGGGGAAATAAATGAAGGGAAATGATAAATTAAAAGTACATACATTGCCTAATATAAAAAATTTAAAAGTTCATGGCAGAACAACAGGGCATCTTTCGCCCTTAACATTGTTTTGGACAGGAAGTGCTATTGAATTAAATGCTAAGGGCTCTGAACTATGGATTGAAGTAGAGGTAGATTATGATAACTACGAGCCTTGGATCAGTATAGTTATAAACTCTTTTCCTATAAGCAGACAAATGCTAACGGCAGGAAGGTACTGGGTTTGTGTATTTAGGGGCATGAATGAAAATGTTATAAAGAATGTTCGTATTGTAAAAGATGTACAGGCAATGAGCGGAGATGCCGGGTGCTCTTTCCAAATCCATGCAGTGAAGTTTGATGGGGAGTTTTTGCCTATTGAAGAAAAACCATATAAGTTAGAGTTTATAGGTGACAGCATTACCTCCGGAGAAGGAGCATTAGGAGCTAAAGCTGAAGAGGACTGGATATCTATGTGGTTCAGTGCCTTAAACAATTATTGTACAATGACAGCTGAAGCGTTGAATGCAGAATACAGAATTATATCTCAAAGTGGCTGGGGAGTCTTCACGAGCTGGGATAATAATCCAAATGCCAATATTCCTGAATCCTACGAGAAAGTTTGTGGTCTTCTTACTGGAGAAAAAAATGAAGCTTTAGGAGCCTCTATAGAAAATGATTTTAATTCCTGGCAGCCAGATGTTGTGGTAGTTAACCTGGGAACAAATGATGGAGGAGCTTTTTTTTCACCAGAATGGAAGGATGAAGTAACTGGGAAGACTTATAAACAAAGATTAAATGCAAATGGAACCTTTAATGAAGAGGATTTAAGATCCTTTGAGGAAGCAGCAGAGAAATTTCTTATCAAGCTCAGAAAATATAATAAAAATGCACATATTATATGGGCATATGGAATGTTAGGTTTGTCAATGATGCCTTCTATTTACCGGGCTGTAGATATGTATACCAGGAAAACTGATGATAGGAAGATTTCAGTTTTTCAACTTCCAAATACCACAGATGAAACAGTAGGGTCAAGAAGTCATCCGGGAACATTAGCTCATGAAAATGCTGCAAAAGAATTAACTGGATTTATAAATCAAATTTTTAAAAAATAATGTGAAGAACTTGGGGCGAGAAATTCCCAAAGCAGGAGGTTTATTAATGGATAATAATGATATTTTAATTCGATTGAGATACGCTTTAGAAGTAAAAAATAAAGAAATGGCAGAGATATTTAAGCTTGGCGGCGAGGAAGTATCCGTGCCGGAAGTGATAAAGATCCTCACAAAATCAGATGATGAGGAAGAAAATGGAAATGACTTTCAAATAAAGTGTAATAACAGTATGTTCGATTCCTTTTTAAACGGCTTGATTATCTTTAAAAGAGGAAAACAAGAGCCCAAACCAGGACAGCCTGATACACCAGAACCGGCTTCAAAGAAAAGTGCAAACGTGAATAATCTCCTGTTAAAGAAAGTGAAAATAGCACTATCGCTAACTACCGAGGATATGCTGGATATATTCGAAAAGGCAGGAATCACAGTAACAAAAGGAGAGCTCGGTGCTTTATTAAGAAAAGAAGGGCATAAGAATTATAAAGAGTGCGGAGATAAATTCGCCAGAAACTTCTTAAAAGGACTAGCTATCAAATACAGGGGATAACAGCATAAAGGATTCATAGGTGAAGATATGATACATACCTACTTAGGCGAAACAATACGTTTTGAGATCAAGTACAAAAATCGAACGTCCTTCGGGATTACGATTGATTCGTATGGAGATGTTGAAGTACAGGCGCCAAAAGGGACAACTGAAGACAAAGTGATTCAATTAATAGAGGGAAAATGGGAACAGCTTCAGCAGAAAATAAAAGAGATGAAGGATAGATTGAACGGGCCGCAGGAAAAGGTCTATGGGCATGGCGAGAGCTTTCTCTATTTAGGAAAAACCTTTCCAATACGGATCTTTCAAGAAACGAGTATTGAACAAGATTATGTAGTTTTTGATGGAGAGCAGTTAACCATTAATGTAAGTCAGCTTGAAGATGAAAAAATAAAACAAGCTCTAAAACGTTTTTATTATCAGCAGTGCAAGGCTCTTGTGGAAAAAAGTATTCAGTTTCATCAAAGCCACTTTAAAACCAAACCTCGTTCTATCCGTATTTCTGACAGTAAAAAAACTTGGGGAACCTGTGATTCAAAACTCCAATTAACATTTAATTGGAGGCTGGCGATGGCACCACAGAAGGTGATTGACTACGTGGTCGTCCACGAAATGTGTCATATGGTCCATCTCAATCATGACAGATCCTTCTGGCGCCTTGTTGGGAGTATAATGCCGGACTACAAGGAACTGGAGAACTGGCTGGCCATATCAAATTGGAAAATGACGGTTTAGGATGCACATTTACTTTCTAATATAAATGAAATTGAAAAAATAGGCATCCACACAAAAGTGTGGTGCTTTTTTTATTGGTTGGAGAGAGGATTTTGAAGTTATATTAGGTAATATTTAAGAAAGGTAACTTGATACAAGTTAATCAGGAGGAACTGAACATGAATATTAATAATTTTTCTCAAGATATAAATAAGACCATTTTAGAAAGGGGTTACAGCTACTTCGAAGAGGGAAATATTAAAGATTCCTATAAAAAAGGAAATAATGAATACGTCTTTGTAATTGAAGGAACTGAAGACTACGAGGTTATTGTACAGATCGGCGATAAGGGAGAAATACTGTATTCATATTGTGATTGCCCTTTTGACTTTGGGCCTGTATGTAAACATCAGGTGGCTGCCTATTTTGAACTTTTAACTCTTCTAGATGCAACTCACAATAGAAAGCCAAAAGCAAAGAGGCCAACTCTAGATGAAGTCTTAAACAATCTTTCCAAAGAGGAACTGGTTAGAATTATATTAGAAATCATTGATGATAATGATACATTAAAAAGCAGCCTTATCGTCAGATACTCAAAAGGTGATACAAAAAATGAATTTGAGAATTGTAAAAAACTAATCGATTCTATCGTCCGAAAGTATTATCATAAGGAACGTTTTATTCATTATAAAGAAGTGTCTCTTTTTGTACGTGAAATGGAGGCTCTTTTAGAAAAAATCGAGAACACAGAAGATGTATTTTTAGCACTGGATATTGCTTTTTTATTGCTGGAAAAGTCAATAGGTGCTTTTCAATTTGCAGATGATTCTGGTGGATATATTGGCTTTTTAGTAAGAGAAACGATATCGGTTATAGGAGAGACAGTAAATAGAAGTATAGAACAAGAGATGGAACAGCAAAAAGCAGTTTTCAATTTATTATTAAAGCAAATTGATAAAAAGTATTTTGAAGGGTGGGAAGATTACAAAGTCCAATTGGTAGGGATTTGTGCTGAATTTGCTCATGATCCTGAACTTAGGGAAAAGCTAAAAACAAAAATTGACTCCTTAATAGTCCAACAGTCCGAAAATCAATATATGCATTACAGTAATGAAGAGCTGCTTCAAATATTGTTTAATATAATTGAAAGGTTTGGTACGAAGGAAGAAGCGGACCAATTTATTAATGACCATCTTAATTTTACCTCTTTTAGAGAACGATTAATTAATAAATTCTTTCAAGATAAGAACTTCCAAAAGGTCATTGAATTGGCTGAAGAAGGAGAGAAAAAGGATACCCAATTAGCAGGCTTAGTATCGAAGTGGAAAAAACTAAGATACTTGGCGTATAAAGGGCTATCACTAAAAGCAGAGCAAGAAAAGCTGGCAAAGGAACTCCTCTTTAAAGGAGACTTTGAATATTATAAAGAGCTTAAGGAATTAGCGGAAGGAGACAAATCAGTTTTTTACAGCAGCTTAAAAAATGAAATGAGAAAAGAAAGAGACTGGCGAATAACCGATATGTTCCGTCGCTTAATAGAGGAAGAAAATGATCTGGATGAAATCATGGAGTTTGTCAGAAGGAATCCAGAAACAATAGAGACTTATGCGGATATGTTACTGGATCAACATAAAGAAGAGGTCATCGAAATATATAAGGAAATTATCAAATCCTCAGCAAAGTCCTCCTCCAATCGGAAAGAGTATAAAGTTATTTGTAGAAAAATAAAGGCTTATGAAAAAATAGCAGGCAAGCAAAATCAAACGGATCTGATAAATGAACTTAGAAGCATGTATTTAAAAAGGCCTGCCTTTATAGATGAATTGGGCAAAATTAAATAATATTCTCATGGTAGCCGAAGGTAAATCATGGTTGATTTAGAGAGAATACTGGAGTACCCAGGATACGTGGTTAAATTAAAGAATTATAGTAAATATTTACAAAATAAAGAAATCATGGGATAATAAAGAAAATTCCGGAGGGGGAAAGTAAGTTTATGGAACCAACTAATTGCTAATTATTAATTCTTTAAAAATTAATAAGGATTTTGTAATGAGTGTTATTTTACCTAAAAAACTAGGTTTATTTGTCATACGCTCCTATGGGATCAGGCATTAGAAGGTAACTTACTTTACTGAAACCGAGATTATAATTTATTTGGATCCTGCTGGCTCTAGATTATAAGCATTATAATGTGCTTTTTTAAATGCGCTTTTTTGCTTAAATTCTTTAATAAATTATATTCACTAAGTATTCAAGACTGTAAGAAGACACCATCTTCTTATGGTCTTTTTTATTATTTAAGCTTTGATAAACAATATGGATAATCCTAAGGGAGTCCACGAGACTACTCCAAAAGGCATTCGCATTTCCTTAGAGCGGTGTTATTCGAGGTTGTGATAGTTCATTGTCCGTGGAAAAACGGGCTGGCAAGACTCCGCAGTGAGGTGCGAGCGACCTGGCTTGGCAGTTCGTCCGCGGACAGGGAGTGGATTCCCTCAAAAAACAGTAGAGCTTTTTTAATAAAAGAACAGTATCAAAAGTCTTCTTTGTCCTGTCCATAAAGCGTAAATATGGATGAAAGCAGGTATTTATATGTTAGAAATGAATTTAAATGGTATTAAAAAGTTTATGGAAGCCACACTTGTGGTTAATAATATAACCTTTGAAGCATATGAAGGAGAGAAGATCGGAATCGTAGGGGCGAATGGAAGCGGAAAGAGTACGATTCTTAAATTAATTGCGGGAATTGAACCGATGAATTACTATCCGGGTTACCCGCAAACCTCAAGCCCAGGCTATGATGAGGGCCTTATTCACTTACCGAGAGGTGCCACTAAGGCTTATCTGGAGCAAGCGCCTGTTTATCCGGAAGGAATAAAAGTGATTGATGTTTTGAATTTGGCCTTTGAAGAGATCGACACCATTGAGAATCAAATGCGTGAAATAGAGAAGCAGATGAAGACTTGGGAAGATGCTGCACTCGAAAAAGCGCTAAACAAATATAGTGACTTGGTTCAATTATTTGAAGTAAAGGGCGGATACGAACGGGAAGAAAAGTTAAGCAGGGTATGCACAGGTCTTCGTTTTACCGAGAGCTTTTTAAATAGGAATTTTGATTTATTAAGCGGTGGTGAAAAAACTACAGTCGTGCTTGGGAAGCTCCTGATTCATAATCCGGATATATTGCTGCTGGATGAGCCAACGAATCATCTCGATATGGAATCTATCGAGTGGCTTGAGAACTATCTTAAAAGCTATAAAGGAATTGTCATTATTGTATCCCATGACCGATATTTTCTCGACAATGTAGTCTCTAAGATTGTAGAAATTGAGGATAAGGAATCCATATCCTATAAAGGAAACTACTCCTCTTTTATCAGCCAAAAAGAAGAAAATATGCGGATTCAATATGAGCATTTCAGAGAGCAGCAAAAAAAGATTAATAACATGGAAAAGCAAGTAATGAGCCTAAGAGACTGGGCGATGAGGGCGGATAATAATAAGTTTTTTAGAAGAGCTGCCTCCATACAAAAAAAGCTCGATAAAATGGAGCGTATGGATAAACCCATTTTTGAAAGACGGAATATGAGACTGGACCTCAAAGCCGCTGAACGGTCAGGAAATGAAACCATTAAGGCAATCGGGCTCTCTAAAAGCTATGAGGATAAAGTGATTCTAGAGAATGCAGATGTAATGATTCATTATGGTGAAAGAGTAGGGCTGATTGGGCCGAATGGAAGCGGGAAAACTACCTTTTTTAAAATGCTTTTAGGCGAGGAGCAGCCTGATAATGGAATAGTGGAATTAGGCGCTAATGTGAAGGCAGCCTATTTGCCACAAAAGATCAGGTTTAATGATGAAGAGTTCACGGTTCTCGAAGCTTTTCGAGAGGATATCTCTATTATGGAGGGAAAAGCCCGTGAGTATCTTGCCAAATTCATGTTTTATAAAAAGAGCCCATTCAAAAAGGTAAAGCATTTGTCAGGTGGAGAGAGAATCAGGCTGAAGCTTGCGATGCTGTTATATCAGGACATTAACTTATTAATTCTTGATGAACCAACAAACCATCTAGATATCGATTCTATTGAAACCTTGGAGGAAGCATTAGAAGAATTTAAAGGCACGATATTTTTCATCTCTCACGACCGATACTTTATCAATAAAATCGGTGAAAGAGTCATTACTGTAGAAGGCTGTTCCTTAAAAAGCTACCCTGGGAATTACGATTATTACAAAAGTGAAATAGAAAAGTTAATCAAAGAAGAGCCAGTTGCAAAAGCTGAAAAAGTGAACAAACCAAGAAATAAGCCTGATGACTCAAAGAAGCAATCAGCAGAGGCGGCTAAGGCCCTCACAAGAATTGAAAGCATTGAAAATGAAATAAGGGAAATAGATTTAGCTATGGCTGATGAACAAATAGATTATGAGAAGCTTAATAAGCTGTATGAAAGGAAACAAGACTTAAGTAAAGAGCTGGATATACAGATAGAGTTGTGGCTAAAACAAAATTAATTTGGCTTGATGAAAAGAGTAAACAAAAAAGACCTGAAAAAAATTAAGGGCATACTTGAATCATAATAATTTTTCCAAAGAGGTCATATAGTGAAGGACTTTTCCTGTAACACTTCTTTTCATTAATCACTTAACCCTTGGAATAAGCAAAAAAGGCGTCATATAATGGTAATTGAATTGAATATTAAATAAAAACAAAATGCTTAAAACCTTATTTATTTATGGTACGGTGAACTGTATCACAAGTAAATGAAGATTTATTTTAGTAAATAATAATAGAGGCTAAAACCGTTTTTTAAAATCAAAAATCTTCCTGATCAATGACACACTCAGGAAGATTTTTACGTTTTAATTCCATTTATGAATGTTGCACGCTTCTTTTATTGCCTCTTTGTACTTCTACTTCATTTTTTAACCCTCTCAATAATGAAAAGCACATGACGACCATGATGATTGCAAATGGAAGTGCGGCTGCAATGGAAGCTGTTTGCAATACGTTCAAACCGCCGGCAAAAAGCAATACAGCAGCTAAGGCAGATTGTATGACACCCCATGTCATTTTAATTTTGTTCGAAGGATTAAGCGTTCCGCCTTCACTTAACATTCCCAGTACAAAGGTTGCGGTATCAGCAACAGTTATATAATAAATTGCTACCACGGCAAACCCTAAAATGCTTAATAGTGAACTTAATGGAAGATAGTCAAAGAATGTAAAAATCGACAAGTTTACGTTTTCGGCGATACTTTTTGCCAAATCACGGTTTCCTGGTTTTTGAACTAGTTCAAGAGCAGAACCGCCGAATACTGACATCCAAAGACATGTTCCGAGGGTAGGAACAATCAATACCCCAATAACAAACTCTCGAACGGTTCTTCCTTTTGAAACACGGGCAATAAACATACCGACGAACGGTGCCCAGGCAATCCACCATGCCCAGTAAAATAAAGTCCATGATGCAATCCATTTTCCTTCACCAAAGGGATTTAACCTTAAACTCATATGTAAAAAGTCGCTAATATAGAGGCCGGTCGTATTAAAGAAGACTTTAATAACAGTCAAGGTAGGACCGACAAACAAAATCAGCAGCATAATTGCAACTGATAGGATTATTGCTGCGTTGGATAAGTGCTTTATTCCTTTTTCCAAACCTGTATTAATTGAGATGATAAAAAGGAATGTAGCAACAACAATGACGACCAGCTGGATCACTAATGTATTAGGAATGCCAAAAATGGCATGCATTCCTGCTGTAACCTGCATTGCCCCTAGTCCTAATGAGGTTGCAATGCCGAAGACTGTTGCGAAAATAGACAAAATATCAATCGTTTTTCCAATCGGTCCGTAGATTCTATCTCCTAAAATCGGATGGAACGCTGAACTTATGGCCGCGGGAAGCCTTTTGTTGTATTGAAAAAAAGCAAGGGCTAGGCCGATAACCGTATATATTGCCCATGGATCCAGGCCCCAATGAAAAAAGGTATATTTCATAGCAGTGTTCGCTGCTTCAACAGTATAAGCTTTTCCATAGGGAGGTGCTGTATAGTGGGTCACAGGCTCAGCGACACTCCAATACACAATTCCAATTCCCATACCCGCACCGAACAGCATTGAGAGCCAAGAGCCGGTAGTGAAATCAGGCTTGTCTGTTTTCCTGCCGAGCCGTATATCGCCATACTTTGAAAACAGTAAATAGATGGAGAAGACCACAAAGAATAAGGTAGCGCCAAGATATACCCAGCCAAGGTAATCAATTGAGCTTTTATAAACGGAGTTGGTAAGTTTGGTTAGATTCTCTGTAAAAAAAACTCCCCATATGATAAAAATGAGGGTAAGCAGTAAGGAAATAATAAAAACACTATTTTGTTTAAATTTATTACTATCCATAGAAACCTCCTGGCAGTGTGGAAGAAAATTGTGTTTGGTTTAATTAGAAATTGGTTGTTAAGAAAAGACAATTCAATTATCAAAGGGATTATATTGAAATTCCCACTTATCAGTATCCATTAATTCTTCCTGGGACAGTTCTAATCCCCCTCCAAGGAAAATGGTTTGGCCTATGATTGCGATCACCATGGCTTCAACTAAAAATTCACTGTCCCTCTTTTTATAGATATCCCCGAGCTTTGACGGTAGCTCACCGGAAGGATTAATGATTTGGCGACCTTTGTCGTCAAAGTATTCTTCTTCCACATTTTCCATTCCTAGATAATCGATAGGGTGGCTGCCGGGAGCACGGCCAGGTGCCATTAATAAATACTCATTGTGCTTGATTCCGTTCAAATCACTTGTTATTACCCCTTTGTTATCAACAGTTTCTACTACTTCAATCTCATTTAGGGAATAGTGATCGAGGGTATCAGGGGCCGGATTGTTAATTAGAATAAAGTCGCCTGCTTCGGCTTTTCGATTATCTTTGAGCGTATATACCTTATGGTCAAAAATAAAACTATCATTTTCCCTTGGAATGTATCTTTCCACACTCGCTGCATTAGTTATATGCTGTGTTAAATCCCTCAGCTTAATAAGATGAATGGATAGTTTATACATTGGCTTTACTCCATATACCTTGTGCAGCTCATTGTTATAGTATACAAATTGCCCTTTTCTTACTTGATACAGTTTCACAACTAAATCTCCCTTCACGCATAGGGTTTTAAGACATTCTGAATTTGAATGGAATTTATCTTCTTTAGGGTGTCACTTTCCAGAAAAAATATGAGGTTATACGTGGAAAAGTTTTAAACACCATTATAGCGCTTGGGTTAGCCTATGAATGAGGAACTATAGTAGTTAAATAAAAAATATAAGAAATACTAAATTAAATAGATGTTTAGTCAAAAAGGAAATTATCGTTCAAGTAATATATAAGAAAATTATAAGAACTAAAGAAAATAATGATCCGTTAAATGGAGGATAATGCAGCAATTTAATTGTTTTTTTTTATTGATATTTAAAGACTCATTTAGCCCCACTGCTGTGAATTGCATCTTAAGTGATTGGAAAAAGACCAATCGTCATCTTCAAATTTCAAGGCACAACAAAAATAAAGTGTAGGCATCTCAAGTGGATATGGTCTACTTGGCTGCCTAACACTTAACTTTAGCAAAAATTGAGCCTAATTCCTCAAAAGGATTAGGCTCTTTGATAGCTAAATCGAAATCGATATCGCTGTATGAAGTGATTTTTTGGGTTTGATCATTCTCAATGCTTCCTTACTGTTTAAAGCGTCATTTTTTGCCATCCAGGGTTCAACACAAACAAAGTCCTGTCCTTCTTCAGACCAAAGTACAACATAAGGGAAATCCGAACCATATGTTATGGTGATGAGGTCTTCAAAGAATTGAACAGTTCCCGAATTGGTTTTTAATGTATAGGATTCTTTTTGATTAATTGGAATAACCTTATCAAATTTTTTATATTCCATGTCATTATAATCATGGTATTCGGTTGCATCGGTTTCAATTTTAAGCTGTTTAGTGGTTGATTTAAAATAAGGATGGAACCCGGCGTAGATAGGCATCTCTTCATTCGATTCGTTTCGATAATCCTGTTCAATTGTAAGTTTGTTTTCTTGCAGTATATATTTAAATATCAATGAAAATTCAAAAGGGTATGAGGTAAAAGTTTCTTTAGTGCTTTCTGCCTTCAATGTTATAGAAGCTTCTGCTGATCCAGTGTTAATATCAACAATTCCCAGTGAAGGTCACGGGCAAATCCGTGGTTTCTCATTTTAAAGACAGTTCCATTCCAATCGTACTGGCCATTTGTTAGCTGGCCAGATATAGGGAAGAGAATAGGAATCCCGCCACGAATGTTTTTTTGTTTATCGTGTAAGGTTGTTTCATTTAAGAATAGAAGCTCTTTACTCTGAAGGCCGAGGCTTGTAATAATCCCGCCGCGCTCCGGTATTACCTTTAACCAGGAAGTCTTATCATCGCTTTGCAATTCGATACAGGTGAGATCTCCTTCTTTATATTCCTTTTAAATGTACATCTAATTTCACTCTTATAATAGATTATTACTCGTATTTACGATGTTATTAAAGAAATTGTTTTCTGCTGTTATATAAAGATTTATAACCCATATTAAGGGATAAAAACACGCTTAAACAAACGGACGTACAAATGGCAATCATGATCGCAATTTGGTACATAATTGCGGTTGTAGGCAATGTGCCGGATAATATTTGCCCTGTCATCATTCCAGGCAGAAAGATTATTCCCATTCCAACCATCGAATTAAGTGTAGGTATTAAAGCGGTTTCCAATGCATTATTCGCGAATGGCTTCAAAATATCTTTTGGATCGATACCTAAATTGAGTAAAGTGGTAATTTTACTTTTTTCTTTATTAATGGAATCCATGAACGTTTTTATGCCAATATTTATTCCTGTCATGGCATTGCCTATGATCATACCGGCTAAAGGTATGGTATACTGCGGGTTGAAAATTGACTTATTAACCACTATTGTTACAAAGAAAATCAGAACAAACAGGCCGGAAAGGGTTAAAGAGGTACCTATTGCAAATTTAAAGTTATTGTTTAAATCTTTTCTTCCTCTTATTGCCCGGTCAATAGAAAAGGCAATCATGATGACAAGAAAAATCACTGTTAAAATAGGGTTTGGATTTTTGAATATATATTGAAGTACATAACCCACAATAACTAGCTGAACGGTCATTCTTACGCTAGCTATTAAGAGCAGTTTAGTTTGATTTATTTTGGATTTTTTCATTACCAGTAAAACGATAATAAGAAGTAAATATATAAGTAAAAACTGAGAAATTCCGAGTTTGGCTATGCCCATATTAGCCCTTCTTTACAATTTCAATTTTATTTTCACAGAACTGATCCACGATATCTTTGTCATGGCTTACAATAACCATCTCAATGTCGTTTTCTTTGCAAAAATCTGTTATATTTTTTATTACTTTAAAGCTGGTTTCCTCATCCAGTGCTGAAGTGGGTTCATCTAATAGCAAAACTTTTGGACTAAATGATAAAAAAATAGATATGTAAACTCTTTGGCGTTCTCCCCCTGAAAGGGTAGATGCATTTTGATCTAAAGGCACATTTACGAAGCAAAGGTCAGTAATGTATTGGATATATTCTTTATCAGGCATAGGCATTTGCCTTAGAGAATAGAAGGTTTCAAAATTACCCAAAATAGTTTCATCAAAGAGAAAAGGCTCCTGAGCAACCAAGCTTACTTCACGTCTTAGGGTAACCGGGTCATATTCTTCTATAGCTTTACCGTTGTATAACAATTCTCCGGATGATGGACTAATAGAATGGTTCAACAATTTAAAAAGAGTACTTTTACCGCTGCCACTCTCACCAACAATAAAATTGATTTTTCCCTTCTCAATCCTCACCCTATCATAAGTTAAATTGGATTGATAAATAAGATTAGTTACTTGAAATAATGGTGAATTCATTATGCCGTCACTTCCCCTGAACAATTAGAAGTTAAAAGAAACTGAAGTTTTATTAATGGGTCCGGGATTCGGACAGGATGGCCCTAGGATTTGAAAAATCAGTCCGTATGAACTCTGCATTCGGACAGGAAGGCCCTAGGATTTAATAAATCAGTCCGAATGAACCCGGTATTCGGACAATAAGCCCCCTGGATTTACGCAAGCAGTCCGAATAGCCCCTATATCCACCCTAAAAAGAGATTGATATTGATGTATGCATGGTTGTTCCTGGCTGAATCATGGTCAACTCTTCTTTACTGTTTAGCTCGTCTGTTTTTGCCATCCAAGGTTCAACACATATAAAATTCTGTCCTTCCTCAGACCATAGTACAACATAAGGAAAGTCGGAGCCATATGTTATGGTAATTGGATTTTCGAAAAATTGAACTGTTCCAGAGTTGGTTTTCAATGTATAGGATTCTTTTTGATTAATGGGAATAACCTGTTCAATTTTTTTAAACTCCATATCATTGTAATCAAGGTATTCGGTCGCATCAGTATCAATGATCAAATCCTTAGTAGTTGATGTGAAGTAAGGATGAAAGCCAGCGTAGATCGGCATAGCTTCATTTGATGTGTTTTGATAATTCTGTTCAATAGTCAGTTTATTTTCCTGCAAAATATATTTAAATACCAATGAAAATTCAAAAGGGTAAGAGATATAAGTTTCTTTAGTACTCTTTAATTTCAAAGTTACAGATGCCTGGTTTGATTCAGTATTAATATCAATAACTTCCCAGGGAAGATCACGGGCAAATCCGTGGTTTTTCATTTTAAACACAGTTTCGTTCCATTCGTACTGGCCATCTGTTAACTGTCCAGAGATTGGGAAAAGAATAGGAATGCCGCCTCTGATGTTTTTTTGCTTATCGTGTAACGTTGCTTCATTTAAGAAAAGGAGTTCCTTTCCCTGAAGTCCCAGACTTGTTATAATCCCGCCTCGTTCTGGAACGACCTTTAACCATGAATTATTATCTTCACTTCTGAGCTCAATAAATGTCAGGTTCCCATCCTTGTATTCCTTTTGAGTGTACATCCCTTTTCTCCTCCTTTTGTTTTCGTGTTCTTTAAAACCCATTAAACCAAAGAATGTGTACGATATCTATTATTCTGTTTGTATAAAATCCTATACTTTACAGCAGCATTAATTATGCGAATATCCGAACTGCTTCGGTGAGATAATAGGTAAAAAAATGTGAAAAAGGAGGCGGACTAGGTGAAAAACCAACAAAACAAGCCTGAAAATCAAGTAAATGAAGAACTACAGAATAAAACAGATAATAGGCAAACAAAAGAGGGAGTTCCTGCTCAAGAGGATGGATTCCGGTATGACTATGATGATTCTTCTGATTTAAGATAAAATTTAGATCCCTCAGACTATCTGGTTTGGGGGACTTTTATTAGTTCCTTATTTCGATGGTTGAAAGAGGCCATCATTGCTGAGAAATGGGTATAATAAATGGACGAGAAGAATGTTTGTTAAAAACAAAATGGAAATTCATAAAATTTGATAAAAGGAAAGGAGATACAATGACAAGAGAAATAGGATGGAATTTTGACAACAGTTATGCTCGACTGCCGAATTTATTTTTCACAAGACAAAATCCGACTCCAGTAAGCTCACCAACACTGGTCATTCTAAATGATTCACTGGCAGAGTCTTTAGGCCTGAATGCTGATGAGCTTAAAAATGGGAAAGGCGCAGCTGTATTTGCGGGAAATAGTATACCAGATGGTGCTTCACCTCTTGCCCAGGCTTATGCAGGGCACCAGTTTGGCCATTTTGCCATGTTAGGAGATGGCCGGGCTGTGCTCCTTGGAGAGCAGATGACACCAGAAGGGGAACGGTTTGATATTCAGCTCAAGGGTTCAGGGAGAACGCGATACTCCCGTGGGGGTGATGGCCGTGCTTCCCTGGGACCGATGCTGCGTGAATATATCATTAGCGAAGCTATGCACGGTCTTGGTATTCCTACAACTAGAAGTCTGGCAGTAGTGACATCGGGTGAAACCATTATCCGTGAAACTAAACTGCCAGGTGCTATTCTTACCCGGGTGGCGGCCAGCCATATTCGCGTAGGTACTTTTCAATACGTTTCAACTTGGTGTAGTGTTGACGATCTTCGGGCATTAGCGGACTATACTATTAAGCGCCATTATTCGGAAGTTGAAAATGATGAAAATCCGTATCTTTCGCTGCTTAAGGAAGTAATCAAGCGCCAGGCGGAGCTTATTTCGAAATGGCAGCTGGTTGGTTTTATTCATGGGGTAATGAACACCGACAATATGGCCATTAGTGGTGAAACCATTGATTATGGCCCTTGTGCCTTTATGGATACCTTTGACCCGGCAACCGTATTCAGTTCGATTGACCGGGAAGGACGCTATGCATTTGGAAATCAGCCGTATATTGGTGTGTGGAATCTATCGTGCTTTGCGGAAGCCTTATTGCCCCTGCTGCATGAAAACGAAGAGAAGGCTGTTGAATTGGCAGAGGCCGCGCTTTCTAGTTTTTCTGATTTGTTTCAAAAGTATTGGCTTGATGGAATGAGAGCTAAACTTGGACTCTTTAATAAAGAGGAAAACGACCAGGCACTTTTTGCTGATCTTCTGAAAATGATGCAGAAATATAACGCGGATTATACTAATACTTTTATAGCATTAACTTTTGATAAGCTGGAGGACACAGTGCTGAGTGGAACACCGGAATTAGCTGAGTGGTATGAGCGATGGCAGTCTAGGTTGAGCAGGCAGGAGGAGTCTAAGGAAACCTCCCAACAATTGATGCAGAACAGTAATCCCGCAGTGATTCCCCGAAATCACCGGGTGGAAGAGGCACTAGAAGCAGCCGTGAAAAAGGGTGACTACAGCGTCTTGGAGCGGCTGCTTAAAGTTCTCTCTTATCCTTATGCCCACTCTCCTGAGCAGGTTGATTATTGTACACTTCCACCTGACTCAGATCATCCTTACCGAACCTTTTGTGGTACATGATAACCGTCTTGCAGATTTTGTAAAATATATGAAATATAATATTCCTAAAAAAACATGCCTAATCCCTTAGTGGATTAGGTTTTTTTATGCAATAGAGGAATTTTTTTATATATTTTTAAAGAATTTTTTGTAATAATTTTTAAAAATTAATTTTCAATAATGTAACGCTACGTTAACACGGGCTTTACATAAATCTATTAAATTATAAATGATAGAGACGACAATCTATAGGAGGCTTTTTTATGGAACGGAAGAAATTGGCCAAAGTTATTAACGTTCTGAGTGCTGCAGCTTTAGGTACTATTTTAGCGGTATCTCCTGCAGTGAATAAACAAGTTAATGCCCAGGACAATAAAAGAGAAAGCGTACATTCTAAGGAAGCAAAGGTGCAAACAAAGACACCGATTAAACACGTGGTGGTTATTTTCGGTGAGAATGTATCATTTGATCATTACTTTGGTACATATCCCTACGCCTTAAACATTAAAGGTGAACCGAAATTTACTGCTAAAGATAATACCCCAGAGGTTAATAATTTAATAACTCCAAAGGATTATAACGGAACCCAGCCAAATATCTCGAAAACCAATTTAATTACCAATAATCCCAATGCTGCAAACCCTGTCCGTTTAGACCGCTCACAAGCTATGACTGCCGATATGGACCACGCGTATCATGATGAAATTGCTTCTGTCGATGGCGGAAAAATGGATAAGTTTGTTGAAACAGTAGGAAGAGGGAACGACCCAAAAATCGTAATGAATTATTATGATGGGAATACGGTCACTGCAATATGGAACTATGCCCAAAACTTTGCAATGAGCGATAATTCCTTTGGAACCGTATTTGGTCCTTCAACACCTGGCGCACTAAACCTTGTTTCGGGTGAAACACACGGGGCAACCTTATATGACAAGAACGGCCAAAAAGAAACCAGTGATGTTTTAAATGAGTATGAAAACAGAACGGTGACCGGTGATCCAAATCCCTATTTTGATAAGGCTTCAACGGGTGTTACTGCTGCAATGGATGATACAAACAAAAATGTTGGCAATTTACTTAATGTAAAAGGTATTACTTGGGGCTGGTTCCAGGGGGGCTTTGCAGATCCAACTCACAAGAGTACAAATATAGGCGGAGCACAGGTGACTGATTACAGCCCGCATCACCAGCCATTCGAATATTACAAGTCCACCGCTAACCCGGATCATAAGGCTCCAAGTTCTCCTGAAATGATAGGAAAGCAGGATCAGGCTAACCACCAATATGATATGAAGGATTTCTGGACTGCAGTTAATAATGGGAATATGCCAAGTGTGAGCTATCTTAAAGCTCCTATGTATCAGGATGGCCATGCGGGTTATTCAGATCCATTAGATGAGCAGCAATTCATTGTCAATACGATTAACCATCTGCAAAAAACACCTGAGTGGAAAGACACTGCGGTAGTGATTGCATATGACGATTCAGATGGCTGGTATGATCATGCATATGGTCCAAACAACGGACAAACGGTTGAATCAGGGAAGGCAGGATATGGCCCTCGATTGCCATTGTTAGTAGTTTCTCCATATGCTAAAAGTAATTTTGTAGATCATACATTTACGGATCAAACCTCTATCCTTAAATTTATTGAGGATAACTGGAATCTGGGGCGTATTGGCGGAGAATCCCTTGATGCGAAAGCTAGCAGCATTGAAAGTATGTTTGATTTCAAAAAGGGACCACATACTCAAAGACTTTTCCTTGATGAAAAAACCGGTGAGCCTATTAAAGGAAGTTTAGATCGGGATAAAAAATAACAAAACGATCTGCAATAAGAATAAGCAACCGATAATACAAAAGGGCCTCCCGGTTTGTACTGCACCCCAAAAGTTAGAGCTAAAATCTAACTTTTGGGGTGTTTATTTTTGGCTAAATATAGTGAACGATT